>CAYOLM010000165.1:1266-3844 GCA_964404785.1 uncultured Mizugakiibacter sp. | reverse complement strand
ACATGACAGGCATGGATGGCGCGGGTCAAGGCGACGTAGAGCACCCGAAAACGCTCGTCCTGCAAATCCTGCAACTCGCGCTGCTTTGCCGATATGGACATTTCGACCGTGCGTTGCCCGGTGTCGGGGTCGCTCACCACAAAGAGGTCGCCTTCACTACGTTCGCCGTGATCCCACAGCAGTGGCAAAAACACCATAGGAAACTCCAGACCTTTGCTGGCATGCAAGGTCAACAGACGGACCCGTGGGCTATCGGATTCGATGCGCAACTGAGCCACCTCGGCGACGGTGCCCTCGGCGTCACCTTCGCGGCTATCACTGAACCAGGCCAGCAAGGCCTCGTGGCCGGCCAGAGTTTCTGCCTGCTCTTGCAGTAACTCACCCAGATGACGCAAATCGGTGAGCGTACGCTCCCCCCCCAGAACTGCCAGATAACGCGGTGCCAGCCGTTCAATCAAGGCTTCCACCACCACCTGGACACCACGTTCACGCCAGGCACTATGCCAATCCCGAAATACCTGGGTAACAGGCTGCCAGCTAAGCGGATCATCCCCCCATTGTTGCAACTGGCTGAAGCTGGCACCCCATAACCGGGTCGCCACGGCCGCCCGCAACGCTCCAAGATCGGCACTATGGGCCACGGCATACAGCAGCACTTGCAGCTCCCGCGCACAGTCGGTAGCAAACACGCTAGTCTTGGCCGAGGTCACGCAGGGCACCCCGCGCTCACTCAGCAGATCGCGCAAATCAATGATGTTCTTGCCAGTCGGCAACAGCACGGCAAGATCTGATGGCTGCACCACGGTGCCACCAATACGGTGCCGGCCCGACTGCAACAGCTCGGCAATCTGGTTAGCACAGACTTCGAGTGCCACCGTCCGGCGCTCAAGCGCTGTATCGGGACATTGTGGCGAATAGTGAATCTGCAGGGGCTGCCGACAGGCTTGGCCATCAACGGTGTAGAGCTCGTTGTCGCGCCGCTCACTGGCCATGACATGCTGGTATTGGATCGGATGGGCGTCGTCAGCACTGAGTCGGTCACCGCCTACGCTGTAGAACTGATTAAAGGCCTCGACCAGCGCCGCTGAAGAACGATAATTGATCCCCAAGGTAAGCCGATCCTTTGCATCCGCCTCGGCGGCAGCACGCTGATAGGCGTGAATATCGCCACCCCGAAAACGGTAGATCGCCTGCTTGGGATCACCAATCATCACCAAGCGACCACGCTTGCTGCCACCGACATCACGATAGATCGCATCGAGGATGCCGTACTGGAGCCCGTCGGTATCCTGAAACTCGTCGACCAGGGCGACCGGCCAGGCGGCAAACAAGGCATCCGCCAGCGGTCGGGTAGGGTTATCGGTCGATTCGTGCCGTAAAGCCTGACTGACCTTGCCCAGCAACTCATCGAAGCTCAGTTGCTGGCGGTCCTGCAGGCGGGTTTGCATAGCCTGTCGGGCCACGCTGCTGAGGGTATGCCAGAAGCGGAGGGTGGCCTGTTCAAGCCGAGCCTCGATGAACCCGGCATACTGCATGGAAAACTCTGCCGCTTCCTGAATCGCAGCGTTTTGCTTACCTGCTTGCAAGATCCCTTTCAGTCCTCCGGCTTCCTTTAATGCCTTGATGGCATCGCCATTCGGAAGCTTGGAAGGATCATCGATAAAATCAGCCAACTTACCCCAGTGTCCGCGCAATGCGCTGTCCTTGCGGAAAAATTCTTTCTTGGTAATAAGGTCACGTAACTTTGCCGCCCATTCAGGTGACGGTTCTTGGCCTGTCTTGGCGGATGATTGCAGCTTGATCGTGACCCCCGGTGCCAGGCATAGCTTTAACCGGTCTTGCAATTTCTTCAGCGTCAGGTCGATGCCTGCTGCTTGTTGCAACACCACCCATTCATCGTGTTCATCGCTCTGTTGCAAGCGTCGCCACAGGTCACCCACCACCTCATCCAGCAAGGTATCGCTAGCAATCATCTCCCCCAGACCCAAGGTCACACCGCAGGCGAAGGGATAATCGGTAAGGATGCGCCGACACAGGCTATGCAGCGTGCCAATAGGAGCCACGTCCATCTCGGCCAGGGCCAGCTGCAAGCGCTGCCGGTCATACCCACGGCGATCAGGGTCTTGCTGCCAACGCGCCTGCAGCCACCGGGCGTCGCTGCGCTGGGCAGATTCCGACTCACCATGGGGATCGTGCATTGCTGCCCATTGCAACTTACCGCGCAAGCGCTCGCGCAATTCCTGGGCAGCGGCATCAGTAAACGTCGTCACGACGATCTGTCGCGGTGACCACCCCTGTTCCAGCAACAAGCGCAGATACAGCACCGCAATAGTCCAGGTCTTACCGGTGCCGGCACTCGCCTCGATCAGACTGCGCCCCCCGGCGGCAAGACGCAGATCGCGCCAGTCGGTAAGTGCTGGGGCTAGAGGCGCAGCGCGGTCGCTCATGTCGTTACCCCGGCTTTGGCATCCAGCGTAATGCAACGATCAAGTCGGGTCGCGAAAGCATTGAGTGCCAGCAACTCGCTACTGCCATCGGCGAAATTCACCTCTCCCGCCAGCAGCCGGTTATAGCCCGG
>CAYOLM010000165.1:0-1166 GCA_964404785.1 uncultured Mizugakiibacter sp. | reverse complement strand
CCATCCTGCCAACGCCGATCCTGGCCATCCACCAGGGCTCGCAAGCGGATACCTGGCAATGGTGCTGCCGCCACTTGTGCCGTCTGCAGACGCAACAGGGCCCAATCGAGAAACATCGGGACACGATCCTTGAAGCTGAGGGCTTTTTCTGTTTTGAGCTTGTCACCCTGGCCTGAAAAAGCCCGCAGTAACTGCCATTGCTCAGCGCCATCGACCGTGGTTACATAGACCTGTTGCACCTGGCCGGAGAGGTGCTGTTCAGCCACGAACAGGTCGATCTCATAATGACTGGCGCTGAACGTGCCGTGCTCCATGCCGGGAATCTGCCGCAATTGCTGCAACAGCAGCTTGACCACGGTGAGTTCCGTCTGCCAGGCTTTTTCTCCCGGACGTCCTGGTGGCAGCAGGCCGCCAAGCCGTAGCCACGCCGGCACCTGCTGCGGCGACCAGGTAGTACCCGCTATCTTTGGCAAAACATCGTTAAATAGCAGTTTTTTAGCCACGCTATCGAGGGCCTCAAACTTCGCTTCGATCGGTTCACTGTGCGGCAAACGAGTATCGTCCAGCGCATCCAGACTCACTTGCAGGCGCTGTCGGAGCACTTGCCGGGCCGGGTCTTGGTAGTAGGCCTGCAACTGCCGCAGCGTAACCGGTTGCTGGATAGTCACCGTATGGGCCTTATCCAGATCGAGAAACGGTGCGACCGACGCTTGGCTCCCTTCCCCATGCATGGCGGCGAATGGGCCGTTGTAGGAAAACAGGCGCGTGTCGGTAGCGTTGAAATAGCGCGGATCGAATGGCTGCAACGGATGATGCACCCACCACGGACGATCCGTCTGCTGATCATCGACACGCCAGCCGGCGGCAATATCCAGGGCCTCAAGCAGCTCGGCCAACGGCGCGGCCGGATTGCGCGGCTGGCCATCGCGCACCCCTGCGCCGATGTAGCTCAGATGCAAACGCTGCCGTGCCGACATCAGGGTTTCCAGAAACAGGTAACGGTCGTCGGTGCGGGCGTCACGGTCCCCCAAGCGATAATGATGCACCATGAGATCCAGACCACTGTCACGATTCGGGCGGGGAAACTCGCCATCGTTAAGACCCAATACCGCCACCACCTTGAACGGAATTGCACGCTGCGGAACCATGCCGCAAAAGGTAATGCC
>CAYOLM010000164.1:0-3866 GCA_964404785.1 uncultured Mizugakiibacter sp. | reverse complement strand
ACCCGGGTGTCGCATAGGCTGCGACTTTGCTGTCAGACGACGCTAATCAGGTAAGGAAATCAAGTAAACAGCGGTGCGGCGGCGGGCTCCACGTAGCGATGGTCGGCCCGGCTACACCGTAACGCCGGGCCAGTGGAATATCGCATAAGCAAGAATCTTTCGTGCAAATCTCGGCATGCGTGCGCGGTGTCGGCTATAGCAAACGTAATAACCATACCCTGCCCACCATGATCGCCCGAGACCTGGCACTTAATAGGCCTCACAAAGTCACTCCGAGGCACCTTGTACTCCAACCGCATGTTACGGTTTTCAAAGATCGCTCAGACCTCGGCTTTATAGCCTTCTGCCTCAATCGCAGCGACCAGATCCTCAAGCTTTGCCGTGCCCTGTACCTTGGCCGCACCGGGTTTCAGGGTGACTTCAGCCTGTTCCACTCCGGCGATGGCCTGCAAGGCCTTGGTCACCGAACTTACACAATGTCCACAGGTCATACCGGTCACTTTCAGGTTAATTTCATTCATTTTTGGATTCCTCGTTGGTTGTAAATAAAAGATCAATCAGTTACGTAGAGCATCCGCTACCCGTTGCAAGCGCTCCCGTACCTGGCGACCCAAGGCCGCCACTTCAGGTTTGTTCACCAAGCCCAATACGGCCTCCGGGTCCATAAACAAGACACTTATGCTGCCATCGCCTTCCTCTCGTACTACCACGTTGCAGGGAAGCAAGGCACCAATATCCGGATCGGCCTCCAGGGCCTGATGGGCGAGTGTGGGATTGCAGGCACCCAGTATCCGGTAAGGCCGGTATTCGATCTGCAGCTTGGCCCGCAGGGTGGCGGCGACATCAATCTCGGTCAGTACTCCGAAACCCTCTTCTTTCAGGGCGGCGGTCGTATCCTCAACAATCGCGTCAAATGACCCCTTACGGGTGATGTGAAAGACATAGTTAGACATCGTGATCTCCTGGTTGCATGAGTGTGAAATGACTACGAAGCTCGTGGGGAATTCGGGCTCAAGCCTGTCGCTGGCATAACCTCTGGCTTCTCCCGAGGTGCCATTGATGGACGGGAAGAAACTGCTCTGAAGTCAGGTAGTTTTCTGAGTCGCAGACTGTTGCCAAGCACGAACATGGAGGATAAACCCATTGCGAACGCGGCGAGCATCGGATTGAGGTGAATCCCCAGTGGTACAGCCAGACCGGCCGCAACAGGAATCAACAGGATGTTGTAGAAAAACGCCCAAAACAGGTTGCCACGAATGTTGCTGAGTGTCTTGCGAGCGGCCGTGAGTGACGTCACCACCCCGGTAAGATGGCCGTGGGTCAGCGTCACGTCGGCAGCTTCCATGGCAATATCGGTCCCCGAGGCCAGGGCAATCCCCACATCGGCCTGGGCCAGGGCCGGCGCATCGTTGATGCCATCACCAATAAATACCACCTTCTTTCCGGACTGCTGCATAGCCTCAACCACCGCAGACTTGCCTTGGGGCAGAACCTCGGCATGGATCTCATCAATCCCCAGCTGCCGAGCCACAGCCTCGGCGGTACGCTGGGCATCACCGGTTACCATCGCTACGTGAAGTTTCCGATCCTGCAGTGCCTTGACAACCATCGCTGCCTCATCCTTAACCGAATCGGCAATGGCGATCAGGCCCAGCACCCGCTCTTCAGCGGCTACATAGACCACTGTCCGACCCTCTGATTCCAGACGGCGGGCGCGTTCTAACCAGTCATCAACAGCAATCCTGCAAGAATCCATAAAACGTCGCGCCCCAACCCGAAAGGTGCACCCATCCATACGACCTTCGATACCGTATCCGACCACTGCACGGAAATCCTCGACAACCGGCAGGTCCAGCTTCTTCGCCGCGGCGGCATCAACCAGGGCCTTGGCAAGTGGGTGTTCCGATCCGGCCTCCAAGGCCGCGGCTCTCAGCAGCACATCGCTCTCATCATCGGCGATAATTTCCGTCACACTGGGTCGTCCTTCAGTCAGGGTGCCGGTCTTATCGAACAACACCGTATCGACATGCGAAAGGAGCTCCAGTGCCTCACCTTTGCGGAACAAAACGCCCAGCTCTGCCGCCCGGCCGGTGCCCACCATGATGGCAGAAGGGGTCGCCAGACCCATGGCACAGGGGCAGGCAACCACCAGTACTGCTACGGCAGCTACCAATGCGGTGCTGACATCACCGGTCAGCATCATCCAGGCTACAAAAGCCAGAATCGCAATTAACAGCACCGCCGGGCTGAAGATCCGTACCACCCGGTCAGCAAGACCCTGGATGGGCAGTTTGCCGGTCTGCGCACGTTCTACCAGAGTAATGATCTGCGCCAGAACCGTGTCTTTCCCCACCGAAGTGGCCTCGAAAACCAGACGCCCATCCAGATTTACCGTGCCACTGACTACATCGTCTCCTGATGACTTGGCGACTGGCAACGGCTCCCCCGTCAACATCGACTCGTCGACATTGGCGTTGCCCTCCCGAACCTGCCCATCGACCGGAATCCGCTCACCCGGCTTGACCACCAGTTGATCGCCCACCTGCAGCTGCGCTACCAGAACTTCCTCTTCCTGCCCAGCGGCGTTCAGCCGCAAGGTGGTCTTGACCTGCAAACCCGCAAGCTTCTTGATAGCCGCCGACGTACGTCCCTTGGCCAGTGCCTCCATGAATTTGCCGAGCAGTATTACTGCAATAATTACCGCCGCCGAGTCGAAATAGACCTGTCTATCTTGCACTGCAAACAGTGACGGCATAAGCAGCACGGCAGTGCTGTAGGCCCAGGCTGCACCCGTGCCGGTCGCGACCAGAGAGTTCATATCCGGGGCGAGATGTCGATAGGCGATCAAGCCGGGTCGAAAAAACCGTCGTCCGGGCCCGAACAGCACCACCGTGGCCAGCACAAACTCCACCCATATCCAGAACTGTGAAAATGGGCTGTAGACGGTCAAGACATGACGCAGCGACGGGATGAAGGTTGAACCCATGGAAAGTAACAGAATCGGCACGGTCAACCCTGCGGCAAGCAGTACGTCACGGCGCATACTGCGCAATACCCGCTGTTGCTGGGCCGTTTCATCGGCATCATCTTCATTGATCGCCTTGGCCACATACCCGGAACTACTGACTACCGCGAGCAAACCATCGCTATCGATCATGGCCGGCACAAAACGTACCGTAGCGTGTTCCGTAGCCAGATTAACCGTAGCCTCCAATACGCCTGGGGAGCCACGCAAAGCTCGCTCCACCCGTCCCACACACGAAGCACAGGTCATCCCCTCGATGGCCAGCTCCACCTCCCGGGTTACCGGTTGGTAGCCGGCTTCGGCAATCGCCTTGATGATCGCATCGGGGGCCAGCCGGTCCGGGTCATAGCCGAGCTCGGCGCGCTCGGTGGCAAGATTAACCGCAACGGACTCGACCCCCTCAAGCTTGTTCATGGCCCGTTCGATTCGCGCGCTGCACGAAGCACAGGTCATCCCCTCAATAGCAATTTCAAACTGGTTCATGCTGTTGACTCCGTAATTGATATTGATTCCAGAGCGGTCTAGCAAACCGCTAGACATCATCCTTGAGAAGTGCTTCAAGAATCGGGCACTCGGCTGTTGGCCCATGGCCTGGGCATTGCTCTGATAGTGACTCCAGACCCTGCTTCATACGCTGCAGGTCATCGATCTTGCCGCAGATAACGGCCATCTTGGTTTCTGCCATATTCTTGACTGCAAGCATGTCCTTTTCAGGATGCTGATGCAGCGCGAGAAGTTCGGCGATCTCACTCAAGCTGAAACCCAAAGCCTGCGCACGTCGAATAAAGCGCAGTCGGCGGGCTGCATCTTCGTTGTACAGCCGATAGTTGGATGCCGTGCG
>CAYOLM010000163.1:0-3872 GCA_964404785.1 uncultured Mizugakiibacter sp. | reverse complement strand
GATAAAGAAAGATCGCTGCCGACTGCATCGCCGTGATATGAGGATTAACAATCTGCCAATTATAAAAGACAGAATGTGCAAAAACCTCAAAGACTTCTGGTATAGCTACCAGGCAAATCAGGAAAAAATACGCAGTCAGCCAGGATGCTCGTTCTACCATGACGACTGAGAAAACCAGCACCGCACCCAGAAAAAGGGTTACCAGCAGACGGCCGTATACCAACGAGATAACCACCTGAGAAGGGAATATCAGCACATCGACAGCAAGCCACATAGGCACCAAAATCATGAATACCCAGGCCAATACTTCCGTACGCCGCAGGATAATCTGCACACGTTCGTGGACGAACATTGGAGCGGATGATGGTTTGAAAAGAAAAACAGGTTGGTCTGCAGATGTACCGATGAAATAAGCCAACTGCCTATGTAAAAAGACCACGGGATTCATTGCGCAACCTCGAAAGACCAATAGAATAGAAAACCACGACGCATCTGTGAATGCGCGGATCGGGATCACCCTCCAGTCAGGGAAGAGAACCGCCCCACACCTAAATAACTATGATACCGAGTGCAGCTTTTAGCCTCTTGATCGAGGACAAAAGTCTCGTGAATGACAGTGTGACCTTGTGTCGCGGAACTTATGGTTCGCCGATGACAAGGCGGATACCCCCGAGTGATGGGTGACTGATTCGTATCTACTACAGCGGGCTTTGATCGACCGCCAAAATCTGCAGAACTCCAGCACTACAGCAGGTCCAGGGGTATACTTTCGGGCCTTCTCTGGAACTGTTCTCGAGGATCGCTGATGTTTTCTAAGACCATGACCATTGCCGACTATGATGCGGAACTGTGGCACGCCATGACCGCCGAAGCCCACCGCCAAGAGGATCACGTCGAACTGATTGCCTCGGAAAACTACGCCAGCCCTCGAGTGCTGCAAGCCCAGGGCTCGGTACTCACCAACAAATATGCCGAAGGCTATCCCGGCAAACGCTATTACGGTGGCTGTGAATACGTCGACGTGGCCGAGCGCCTGGCCATCGAACGAGTCTGCAAATTGTTCGCTTGTGATTATGCCAATGTGCAACCCCATTCGGGCTCCCAGGCCAATCAAGCGGTGTATTTTGCCCTGCTCAAGCCCGGTGACACGATCCTTGGCATGAGTCTGGCCCACGGCGGCCATCTTACCCATGGGGCCAAACCCAACCTCAGTGGCAAGGTCTTTAACGCCGTGCAATATGGCGTCAACGACGCCGGTCTGATCGACTACGACGAAGTTGCACGCCTGGCCCGTGAGCACCGACCTAAAATGATCGTGGCCGGCTTTTCGGCCTATTCACAAATTGTCGACTGGGCACGCTTCCGACAGATTGCCGATGCGGTCGGTGCCTATCTGTTCGTAGACATGGCCCATGTTGCCGGACTAATCGCCGTAGACGTCTACCCCAGCCCCTTGCCTCACGCCCACGTAGTGACTTCGACCACCCACAAAACGCTGCGCGGCCCACGTGGTGGCATTATTCTGGCTCAGGGGGCAGATCAGGATTTACGTAAAAAACTGCAGTCCATCGTCTTTCCGGGCATCCAGGGAGGACCCTTGATGCATGTTATCGCAGCCAAAGCGGTAGCCTTCAAGGAGGCCTTGCAGGCGAACTTCGCCAGTTACCAGCAGCAGGTGGTGAAAAATGCCCAGGCTATGGCCAATACCTTCATCGAGCGCAACTACAAGGTGGTTTCCGGCGGCACTAAAAACCATCTTTTCCTGGTTGATCTGATTGGCCGGGAGATTACCGGCAAGGAGGCCGAGGCCGTATTGGGTGAAGCCCACATTACCGTGAACAAAAATGCCGTGCCCAACGATCCGCGCTCGCCCTTCGTAACCTCGGGGCTACGCCTGGGAACCCCGGCAGTGACTACTCGCGGCTATCTAGAGGCGGATTGCGTGGAGCTGGCAAACTGGATCTGCAATATTCTCGATACCCCGGATAATACCGCGGGTATCACCCGCATCAGTCGCCAGGTCGAAACACAGTGCCGGCATTTCCCGGTATACGAATAAGTCAGCTTTCGCCTACAAAGACCTTATGTACTGCCCCTTCTGCCAGTTCGAAGACACCCGTGTTATCGATTCACGCCTGACCGAAGACGGCAGCAGTGTGCGCCGCCGCCGGGAATGCCCCCAGTGCAGCGAGCGGTTCACCACCTTCGAGCTTGCTGAATTGAGCATGCCGCCGGTGGTCAAGAACAATGGCCGCCGTGAACCTTTTGCTGCCGACAAGTTACGGGTGAGCTTCGACCGCGCGCTACAGAAACGTCCGGTCAACAGTGAGGCGGTCGAAACTGCGGTACGGGCAGTGATCCACGAAATCCGCAAGGGCGGTGAACGCGAAATTCCTTCGCTGCGGGTCGGTGAACTGGTCATGCACGAACTGAAACGGCTTGACCAGGTTGCCTACGTCCGCTTTGCCTCGGTGTACCGGCGTTTCGAAGACGTGCAGGCCTTCCGGGAGGAAGTCGAGCGTCTGGAACGTGACCTACCCGGCCTGGAAAATCTGCAACTGCCGCTGCTCGATAACCTGCCCAAGCGTAAACCGTGATGAACGTAGCTTCTCACCAGCAACGCCTACGCTGACCATGGCTAGCCACGACCACTGCGGAATATCCACCTGGTCGGCACTGGATCACCTGCACATGGCCCAGGCGCTGCGGCTGGCCGAGCGCGGTCTGTATTCAACCCAGCCTAACCCGCGGGTCGGTTGTGTACTCGCCCACGGAGAAGAAATTGTCGGCAGCGGCTGGCACCAGCGCTGCGGCGAGCCCCATGCCGAGGTTCTGGCCTTGCGTGAGGCCGGCAACCGGGCTCGCGGTGCCACCGCCTATGTAACCCTTGAGCCGTGTAGTTTGCAAGGCCGTACCCCGCCCTGTACCAAGGCCTTGATCGAAGCCGGCATCGCCCGGGTGATTGCGGCTACGGAAGACCCCTGCCAGCGTAGCGGTGACGGCCTCGAACGCCTACGTAAGGCCGGTATCCACACCGCAACCGGGTTGCTGCGCGAAGCTACGCGCGAGCTCAACCGGGGGTTTTTCATGCGCATCGAACACACTCGACCCTGGGTGCGCATCAAACTGGCCATGAGTCTTGATGGCCGTACCGCGCTGGCCAATGGCCGCTCGAAATGGATCACCGGCGAGGCCGCTCGCGCCGACGTGCAGCATTGGCGGGCCCGGAGTTCGGCCCTTCTCACTGGCAGCGGCACCGCACAGCTCGACAACCCCCACCTGACTGTGCGCTTGCCGGCAGCAACGTTTTTGCAGGCCCGGCAAGCAGCTGCTCCTGTGGCCACACCGCTACGCGTGGTACTCGACCGCAAGCTGCGCCTTCCGGCCGGATTAAATCTGTTTGACCGTAGTGCGCCCACCCTGGTCATTCACGCGGCAAACGCCGTATTACCTGATGAGGGTTATTTTGAGGGTATTGAGCGGCAAGCCGTGGCGGAATCCACAGCCGGGCTCGACCTCAAAGCTGTGTTGCAGCAACTTGCCGCACGCCACATCAACGAACTGCAGATCGAAGCGGGGGCGACCCTGTGTGGGGCCTGGTTTGCCGCCGGCCTGGTCGATGAATTGCTGCTCTATATCGCCCCGCTGTTACTGGGCGATCAGGCCCGTCCCCTGCTGAACCTGCCCGCACTCGGCAATATGGCTGCACGCTGGCAATTGCGGACCCTTGACCGGCGTCAGCTCGGTGAAGATCAGCGACTCTGTCTGCGGCCTGACCGATAATCTGTAGAACACGCTAAAGTACGAATCGCAACGAAGGCCCACTCGGACATCGGACAGCACCGCCAACAGGTGGATCCCGGGTCTGCGCC
>CAYOLM010000162.1:0-3880 GCA_964404785.1 uncultured Mizugakiibacter sp. | reverse complement strand
ATTGGGGCGTTGGCGCGACCGCTGCGCACCTGCTCGGCGGTCATCGGGCCGCGCATGCCGAGCTGGAAGAAGAACTGGCCGACTGGACCGGCCGTGAGCGAGTTCTGCTGTATTCCAGCGGTTTTATGGCCAATCTGGGGGTCATCGATGCGTTACTTGAGCGTGGTGAATCGTGTGTGCAGGACCGACTCAATCACGCCAGCCTGCTCGACGGCGCGCGACTGGCTGGAGCTCACCTGAAACGCTATCCACACCTCGATATGGACGGCGCGGCCCGGCAACTCGCCCGATCTACCGACACCCCGACATTGTTGGCCAGCGACGGGGTGTTCAGCATGGATGGGGATATCACCCCCCTGCCGCATCTGGCAAGGCTCTGTGCCCGGCAGCAGGCTACCCTGCTGATCGACGATGCCCACGGTCTCGGCGTACTCGGTCCACAGGGTGCAGGCAGTCTCGCCGCAGCCGGGTTGGACTCGACCCAGGTGCCCATCCTTATGGCCACACTGGGTAAGGCGCTCGGGGTTGGCGGTGCTTTCGTTGCCGGCTCGGCCGAGTTGATCGAGGGCTTGGGGCAATTTTCGCGTCCCCATATCTACACCACCGCCATGCCGCCGGCCCTGGCGGCAGCAAGCCTCACTGCAGTGCGCCTGACCCGCCATGCCGACGATCGCCGTGAAAGCCTGCGACAGCGGATCGAGCAGTTTCGTAGTGGGGCACGACAACTCGGGCTGGCACTGGGTGATTCATTCACCCCGATCCAGCCGTTGTGGGTGGGTGCAGCCGACACCGCCCTGGCTTGGTCGCGGGCCTTGGAAGAGGCCGGCTTCTATGTTCCCGCCATTCGCCCTCCCACCGTACCCGAGGGCCAGGCACGACTACGGGTGGCCCTGTCCGCCCAACATAAGCACACCGAGGTCGAACAGCTACTCGATACCCTGGCAAGTCTGGCCCGTCGCACCGCTCCGGTGGCGAGCGCGGACTGAGCTATTGCAAACCGGATTCCAAAGAAATATGGCAGATCTTTACATCGAAACTTGCGGCAACGGGGCCATACATCTGCTGCTGATTCATGGCTGGGCCATGCATGGCGGTATCTTCGCCCCCTTGACCGAAATCTTGCAGAATCGCTACACCGTGCATTGCGTCGATCTACCCGGGCATGGTCGCTCGCGCAACAGCCGCCTGCCGCTGGAGCCGACCACTGTGGTCGATACTATCTGTGCGCGGGTACCACGCGCCCTGTGGCTGGGCTGGTCAATGGGCGGTCTGTTTGCCCTCGAAGCCGCGCTTGGCGATCACCCTGAAGCAGTGTCGGGACTGATCATGCTCTCCTCGACTCCGTGCTTTGTCACCACACCAGACTGGCCAGATGGGATGGCGCGAGGGCAGTTCGAGCACTTCGCCACCGACCTCGCCCGCGACTACCGGGCGACCGTCGCGCGTTTTCTGGCCCTCGAAGTACTGGGTGACCTTAAGGCGCACGGGGATTTGCGTGCCCTCAAGCACGATCTGTACGCGTACGGCGACCCTGACCCAACCCGTCTGCAGGAAGGGCTGGCATTGCTCGACAGCAGTGATCGTCGTGCCGATCTGTGCCGACTCAGCGTACCCAGCCTGTGGATTG
The DNA here is from genome assembly GCA_964404785.1 of uncultured Mizugakiibacter sp. Lineage (GTDB taxonomy): Bacteria > Pseudomonadota > Gammaproteobacteria > Xanthomonadales > Rhodanobacteraceae > Metallibacterium. The sequence continues at coordinate 2,253 of CAYOLM010000162.1, read as the reverse complement.
CCGGGCGTCGTGATCGTCTGGTGGCACCTGCCGCCATACGCGCAGCCTCGGTCTTGGCCGGGGGGCATTATCGCGAACTCCAACACGCTGCCCATGCGGGCTTTCTTGGCAATGCCGCACCCATCGCCACGGCTATCGACAAACTAACCGGACTTATCACGTGAACGATACTTTCCAGCTTGACCGCAACCAAGTGCGCCGGGCCTTTTCCCGGGCCGCCAACTGCTACGAACAGCACGATGCACTGCAGCGTGAAGTCGGTAACCGCCTGCGTGAGCACCTGGAATTTTTTGATCAGCCGGTACGCCGCGTACTCGATCTCGGCGCCGGTACCGGACTCGGTACGGTCGCCCTGCAGCAACATTATCCCAAAGCCAAACTCATCGCCGCCGACCTGGCCCTACCGATGTTGCAGCAAGCCCGCCACCACGCTGGCTGGCGCGGCCGCCGTTTTGCCCGGGTGGCCACCGATGCCAGGCAACTGCCCTTTGCCGACGCCAGTTTCGATGTGCTGTATTCCAATCTATGCATCCAGTGGCTGGAAACACCGCAAACCTTGTTCGTCGAACTGTTGCGGGTGCTACGTCCAGGTGGGTTTCTGCTACTAACCAGCTTCGGCCCGGACACCCTCCAGGAACTGCGCCGGGCCTGGGCCTACGCCGACGATCAGTATCCGCACGTCTCCCGCTTTCTGGATATGCATGATCTCGGTGACGCCGCCCTGCTGGCGGGACTACGCGATCCGGTACTGAGCAGTGAGGCCCTACAGATGACCTACCCTGACGTAGCGGCGCTGTTACGTGAACTCAAGGGTCTCGGGGCAACTAATGCCGACCAGTCGCGACAGCGCGGCCTGACCGGTAAGAGCCGTTACCAGCGCATGCTGCAGGCCTACCCGCAGCAGGCCGACGGGCGCATTGGGTCAAGCTGGGAGATCGTCACCCTGCATGGTCACGCCCCCCGCGAAGGCGAAGCCCGGCGTACCCCCCAAGGCGGCCAGGAAGCAAGCTTCTCGGTCGAAGCCCTGCGGGCCACCCGGCGGCGGCGTTCACCACCGACCTCGTAACGTTGAGCACGGTTTCCCTCTTTTAGACCCGACGCAGAACTGGGGTAGATACCATCGCTGGCCTTAGAGCATGCGCTGCAAGGTGTTGTCACGGACTCGCCAGTGGTGCCACATAGCTGCGGCGATGTGCAACCCGATCACCCAGTAGAAAATAGTCCCCAGAGTCTCGTGAATTTCCTTAAAGACATGGGCCCACTCAGGGTGCTTCGCGGCTAGCAATACCGGGATTCCCCAACCCCCAGGAAGATGCACAATGTTGCCAGCCAATTGCATGAAGCCCAGACCAAACAACGGCTGCAGCAGCAGAAAAGCATATAAGAGAATATGGGTCGAGCCTGCCGCCAGATGGGTCAGTTTTGACGGTGGTGGTGAGATCGGTGGGACGTGGGTAAACCAACGCGTAAAAATCCTCGGAATCACTAAAATCAATACCGCCAGACCTGCGGCAAAATGGGCCTGCAACATAGTGGCCTGCCGTGGATCATCCTTGCTGAACAAACCCGTGAGATTGATAAACAAATAGGCCAGCACCACGGCAGTAAAGCCCAGCCAATGCAGCCAGCGCAGACTTGCCGGATAGCGTCCAATGGGATCTTTCCGCATGTTTCGGGCTCCGCGCACCAAACCCGCAATGCTACAGACCGCGTCCTTACCGGCCAGTCATGTGGCAACTCACCGTTATGTAAGCTTTGCAGCTGCGGCTACTGCCTGGGTAAACGCGGGAATGACAGCTGCGAGCGAGAGTGCAGCCAACGCAGCGGATTGATGTCCAGACCCCCACGTCGGGTGAAGAATGCCGCCACTTGCAACTCTGCCGGCTGAGCGATTCGCAGCAGATCGAGAAAAATCCTTTCAACGCATTCCTCGTGAAACCCGGCGTGCCCGCGGAAAGACACCAGATAAGCCAGTAACCCAGCGTGATCAAGCTGCGGGCCGCGATAAGTAATACACACCGTCGCCCAGTCCGGCTGACCGGTAACCGGACAGTTGCAGCGAAACAGATCGCTGTACAACATCTCCTCAACGTGTACGTCAGACTGGCAGCGCAGTAGCGCTGGCTGGGGTGGCCCATAGACAAGAATATCGACAGGCTGAGCGTCGAGACTACAACCCGGTGGCGGTGCCAAGCTAGCGTCTGAAAATTCATTGCGTCCCCGCAACTGCACCCCCACCTCGGCACCCGCCGT
>CAYOLM010000161.1:0-3885 GCA_964404785.1 uncultured Mizugakiibacter sp. | reverse complement strand
GCGCAGTGGTAAATGTAGGCCCCGGGATACACACATTTGAAAAACTCTCTACGGGTTTGCCCGGGATAAACCATCACTGAGGGGGCGCCGCCGCCCGTTCCCAAAATGGCATGCATATCTACATTGTGTGGGCGTTTGTTGGTTTTAGCGCTTTTTACGGTGAGAGTGACCGTGTCATCCTGGCGCACCCGCAACATGGGCCCTGGTACCTGCCCATTCCAGGTCATGAATACAAACTCGGTACCATCCGCTAACTTGGCACGCACTTCACGAGCCTCGAGTTCAATCTCATGATGGACCGAATGCTGGCGGTGAATGGGTGGTGGCAACCGGGTCGGATCAGCCACTACCGTATCGGCATGTAAGATACTGCCAGCGAAATCGTCCTGCTGGGGGTTCTCACCAGCCAGCGAACGCCCGGCAGCGATTGCCCGGTTACCCATGGCTATACCACCCAAGCCCAGTAATAACGCCCCGGTACCCGCGCTACTTACGAAATGCCGCCGGGATGGATCTTCAGGGGTATTCTTTCGATCTTTGGTCATGATGAATCTCCTGCAGTGAATGAGCACAAAATCTGCCAAGATGTCTCAAGGCACCCACCAGCATGCCAAGACGACCTGTCGTGGCTATTGATACCCCTGGGGATGAGGAATTGCCATGACCCAGGTCAAAGTCGCGACAACGTGCCACGGCTGTAGAATTAGAACGTTCTAGCCAGCCTGAGACATACAGGAACCCATTCATCATGAATCCCATGCAAAACGTGATCCACGCCATCAACGCCGATGATGGTGATGGGCTGCATTTCTGCAGTACTTGCGCATTCTCCAGCGCCTGCATTGATGCAGGCTACGACAAGCCCGCGTTGCGTGATCTGCACGTCATGGTCGAGCACGTGGGACCCTATCGTGCCGGCGAGCACATATTTCGTACTAATGATCCGTTTCGAGCCATTTACGCGGTACGCTCAGGCGCAGTGAAGACCCTGACCGTCGCGGCCAACGGCAACGAACAGGTACTTGGCTTTTATCTCCCTGGAGAACTCGTCGGACTCAATGCCATCTATCCCGAACGCTTTCCATGCGATGCAGTCACCCTGGAATCCAGCAAGTTTTGCCGGTTCTCCTTTTCTGCAATCAGCGCCCTAGCCACCCGCATGCCCATGCTGCAACAACAACTATTCCGCATGCTCTCCAAGGAACTGGGTATGGTATCGAGACTGGCCGGTGATCACTCCGCTGATGAACGGGTGGCCGCATTCCTGATCGACCTGGCGCAACGTTTTGTCACCCAGGGGTTCCCGACACAATATGTGCATCTGGCCATGACCCGCAACGAGATCGCCGAGTATCTTCGCCTAGCCTCGGAAACCGTTAGTCGCATACTCGGACGTTTTCGAGATCAGGGGCTGATTCGGGTCGAGGGTCGCGACGTGGAAATTATCAATTCAGAACAACTCAACCTTCTGGCTCACAACATTCTGGGTCATTGACTGCGGCATTTCACCGCAAAAGACTTCTGACCCAGATCATAGAAAAGAGCCGACATTGTACCTAGCATGAATGGGTCGCCCTTTTTTGTGATCTGGAGCACGCCCATGAACGCCGAGATCTCTATTGCTGTCCCCCCTCATGACCAGGACCGCACCAGTAAGGTGCTGATCTGGATTCTGGTGATCGCTACCGTGCTCTGCTGGACCGCAATGGTCGTAGCAACCTATGTCACTTACCAGCAAGCGGCGCCACTTCCACAACAGATGGTTACCCGCAACGGCACCCAAGTGATGAGTTATGCCGACATCGTCGCCGGTAAATCGGGGTTTCAGAAGGCCGACCTGATGGACTATGGCAGCCTCTATGGTATGGGCTCGTATTTTGGTGAAGACTACACCGCTGAATATCTGCTCCAACTGGGCAAGCAAGTACAGAATAATCTAGCCCAGACACAATATGGGAAACCGTTTGCCCAGCTCGGTACCGACCAACAGCTGGGGATCACCCAGCGTATGCGCAAGGATCTGCAGGGCATCGATCTCAGTAAATCCAGCGTTGTGTTACCCGATGCTGTGGCCCAAGCAATTGTCACCCTCCGAGGGCAGATTGCCAAAACGCTGTTATCCAATAACTTTGCCAAAGGTTACACCCGGGCGCGGGCACTGGACCCAAGCAGTGCCACGCAAACGGCTAGCTTCCTGCTGTACTCATCGCTGACCACGGTGGCCCGTCGACCTGGCAAAAACTATTCATGGACCACTAACTGGCCAGCCGAACCGCTGGTGGGTAACGCACCAACTCCCACCACGTTCATCTGGACCTGGGCTTCGTTCACGCTGGTGTTCTTCGCCATCGGTGCGGTACTGGTGATCTTCCGCCTGTGGATCGAGCCCAAGGCTTCTAACGAAACCTTCGAACCGGTACTGCGAACATTCAACCCTCCGACACCCAGCCAGAAGGCCTTATGGAAATACTTCCTGGTGGTCGCCGGAATATTGCTACTACAAATCCTGGCCGGCTCAATCATGGCCCACTACTACAGTGACCGCGGCAGTTTCTACGGTATCGACGTCGACCGCTGGTTACCCTTCGCCTTTCTACGTAGTGTGCATCTACAGGCCGCTATCGTATGGATTGGGATCAGCTGGATTGGGGCCGGATTATTTTTGGCACCCATTATTGGCAAACGTGAACCCCGTGGACAGCGTGGACTGGTCAACCTGATCTTTTGGGTGCTGGTGGTGATCGTTGTAGGGGCCCTGCTAGGCAACTATCTCGGCATCATGGGAGTCATAGACAAACACTGGTTCTGGTTTGGCAACCAGGGGCTGTCCTATCTGGAGCTGGGACGGTTCTGGCAGATTCTGTTCTTTGTCGGCCTGTTGGTGTGGAGCCTGGTGCTGCTGCGGGCTTTCTGGCCTACCCTCAAGGTTCTATTTCAACAGGGGCGCTCGTTCTACGGCTTGTTTCGTATCGAACACCTGCTTTGGTACAGCACCCTGGGGGTGGCAGTGATCTACGTATTCGGCATGATCCCACTGGCCTCGCCCAATCCATCTTTCTCGATCACTGACTTCTGGCGCTGGTGGGTGGTGCACTTGTGGGTGGAATGGGCCTTTGAGCTATTCACGGCCGCCGTTACCGGATATTTCCTGATGGCGCTGGGACTGGTTTCACGGCAATTGGTTGAACGTGCAGTATTGTTCGAATGGATTTTGATTCTGCTCAGCGGCATCCTCGGTACCGGCCACCATATGTATTGGGCAGGCGAGCCGGATCTATGGATCGGGGTGGGCAGTATGTTCTCATTTCTCGAGGTATTGCCCCTGTTTCTGCTGGTACTTGAGGCCATTGACCAACGTCGGCATATTGCTGAGCAGAAGGACTTCCCATACCGCTTGGCCTATCTATACATACTCGGTTCGGCATTTTGGAATTTCGTCGGTGCCGGGGTATTTGGCGGTGGCACGCTCAACGCGCCACTGGTCAACTACTACGAGCACGGCACTTTCCTGACCCTCAACCACGCCCATACCGCCATGTTCGGTGCTTTCGGTCTGCTGGCCATAGGACTGTTGTATATGGCGCTACGCTATCTCAATGGCAACCGGCCATGGAGTGATCGCACCGGGGTGTGGGCCTTCTGGCTATATAACATCGGTATGGTGATGTGGATCGTGCTGAACTTCTACCCTATCGGTTGGCCACAACTCGAAGCGGTGTACACCCATGGCTATGCCTACGCGCGCAGCATGCAGTTCTATAACACTACCTTGTTCTGGCAGTGGATGCGCATGCCTGGTGACATCGTATTTTCAGCCGGTGCCTTGCTGATGGCCTGGGATTTCATTCATAAACTATGGCAGCAACGGCAATGGGCTAGCGGGAG
>CAYOLM010000160.1:0-3913 GCA_964404785.1 uncultured Mizugakiibacter sp. | reverse complement strand
TGCCGGGCTCGTCGCCCTGAAACCTTGCCCGATCTGCACCTGCATGTGGACGGATCCCTCGTGCAGTTGCAATTACCAGCCGATTGGCTCAACCAGCACCCCTTAAGTGGAGCGGACCTTGAGATGGAGTGTAGCCAGATCCGTGAACTTGGTTTGCGGCTCGATCTGCAGCCATACCGATAAGTAGCTGCAGATGGCGGGTAGCTCGCTTATGATGGACACGGCACTTCTGCCTGACGATTGATCTTGCTGATGCCATCACTCCGCTATCTGCCTCTACTGGCCGCCCTGACCCTATGCTTGCCGGCGTTCGCAAAACCCACACCGGCACATGCCAAACCGACCCCTGCGAGCAGCGCTGCCAAGACGATTAGCCTACCCCAATCCCCGCCCCAGGTATTGGTCAAGACCTCATTGGGCAGCTTTGTCATTACCTTGTTCCCTAACAAGGCACCCAAGACCGTGGCCAATTTTCTCACTTATGTGAAATCCGGGTTTTACGCAGGCACCGTGTTTCAGCGAGTCATCAAGGGGTTCCTGATCCAGGGTGGGCAGTTCACTACGGCGTTGGTCCCCAAACCCACCCGCCCACCGATACCCATTGAAGCCAACAACGGCTTGTCCAACCTGCGCGGCACCATCGCCGCCGCACGCGCCAGCGACCCAAACTCGGAGACCTCCCAGTTCTTCATCAACCTGGTCGATAATCCACGTCTGGACTTCGTTAACAACCAGAGTGGCCGAACCTGGGGCTACGCCGTATTTGGCAAGGTTGTAAGAGGCATGAATATTGTCGACAAGATAGGCAATCTGCCCACCCATCCGCAAGGTCCCTTCAGTGCCGATGTACCCCATCCACTGCCGGTGATCGACAGCATGAGCCTGCTGCCAACCAGCCAAACAACTGCTGGCAAACCAACTCCGGCAAGCTCTACCCATCACTGACGGGCAACGACATCCCCAACAAGCCGGCAGGCTGTTACCCTCGATCCTTGCTCCCAGCACAGTGTTCCCATGGTTAAACTCGCACACCTGCCGCATGCCGAGGTACCCGGGTATGTCGATCTCGCTGAAGAAGCCGACGGTAGCACGGCGATTCGTATCTCGGGGGCCTGGACACTGGCTTACTTCGCCACGATCGAACAATCGATCCAGAGAGTCCGAACCCGACTGCCCGACCGGGCCCGCCTGGATATGGACAGACTGAGCGCACTCGATACTGCGGGGGCCGGACTGTTGGCCATGTTACTCGGCCCAGATCGACTGCAGGCCTCTCTCGACACCATGCCCGGCTTGTCAGCAGAACGGCATGCCCTGCTACATACCGTGGGTTGCGCGGTACACGCCATTCTTGCCCAGCCCCCGGCACCCCCATCAAGCTTTGGCTTCATCGATTTACTGGAACGTATCGGCAAATCTATCGCAACCATCTGGTGCCAGATCCGGGTACTGCTTGGTTTCATCGGGCAGACCCTAGAAACGCTGGCCCGAAGCGTCTTCCGTCCGCGCTGCTGGCGCTTCAATGAACTGATTCAGCAACTTGAACAGACCACCCTGGATGCCCTGCCCATCGTCATCTTGTTATCGCTGATGGTCGGTGCCGTCATCGCCTTTCTTGGCGCAACTGTACTGAAGAGTTATGGCGCAGGTGTGTTCACCGTCGATCTGGTGTCTTACGCTTTTTTGCGTGAATTCGGTGGATTACTGGCTGCTATCTTGCTTGCCGGGCGCACTGCCAGCGCCTTCACTGCGCAGATAGGTGCCATGCAGGCCCATGAAGAGATTGACGCCATGCGCACGCTGGGCCTGGATCCGATCGAAGTACTGGTGCTGCCACGGGTACTGGCCCTGATACTGGGACTACCCATGCTCACTTTTCTGGCCATGATTGCCGGCATAGCAGGCGGTGCGTTGGTATCCATCTTCTCGCTTGGCTACAGCCCGGCCATGTTTCTGTCCATGTTGCACAGTGATACCCCGTTACGCTTTTTCTGGGTGGGCCTGAGCAAGGCCCCCATCTTCGCCTTCATGATAGGTATCATCGGCTGCCTGGAAGGATTCAAGGTCACCGGTAGCGCTGAATCAGTGGGCGAACGCACCACCTCGAGCGTGGTTCAGGCCATTTTTGTAGTGATTCTGGTCGATGCCCTGGCTGCGTTGTTCTTTATGGAGATGGGCTGGTGAGCACTGCGACCGTGGTGTGCGTGCGGGGCCTGTATTCGAAATTCGGCAAGCAGGTCGTACATGAGAATCTGGACCTCGAAGTGCACCGTGGCACCGTATTGGGGGTGGTCGGGGGCTCGGGAGCTGGAAAATCCGTATTGATGCGTACGCTCATCGGCTTACGCAAACCCGATGCCGGCAAGATTAAATTGTTCGACCAGGATCTGTACGCTCTGCCCCACTCGCAACGCCACGCCATTGAACGCCGCATTGGGGTACTGTTCCAGGATGGCGCACTGTTCTCTTCACTCAATGTTTGTGAGAATGTCTGCCTGCCCTTGCTCGAACACACCTCCCTGAGTCGTTACGATGCTATGCGTCTGGCCACACTCAAGATTACCCTGGCCGGTTTGTCCCTAGACACACGCAGTAAATACCCCGCCGAGCTATCCGGGGGCATGCGTAAACGTGTCGCCCTGGCCCGTGCCTTAGCCCTGGATCCTGAAATCCTGTTTCTGGATGAGCCAACATCAGGCCTGGACCCCATCGCTGCCGCTGATTTCGATGCGCTACTCCGCACCCTGCGTGACGCCTTGGGTCTGACCGTATACATGAACACCCATGATCTTGATTCGATCCATGCCGTATGTGACCAGGTCGCCGTACTGGCTGAGGGCAAGGTGCTGATCAACGCCGACCTAAACACGGTGAAGAACTTTCAACATCCCTGGGTACAGCGTTATTTCCAGGGCCCCCGGGGGCGTGCTGCCAGTGTGGCTACCGCTCCTGTCCGAGTGGAGAGCTGAGATGGAAACCCGCGCACATCACGTGCTGATCGGTACGTTTACCCTGGCCGTGGTCCTTGCCGGACTGCTGTTCGTACTGTGGCTGGGGAAAAACAGTGTGGATCGGGCCTACGCCTATTACGACGTGGTCTTCAACGTATCCGTTACCGGCTTGAGTCGGGGCGGCATGGTGCAATACAACGGTATCAAGGTCGGTCAGGTCGACAACCTCAAGCTTGACCCCAATGACCCACGCAAAGTGATTGCCCGGATCCAGGTGGCGAGTGGCACCCCGGTCAAGCAGGATACCCACGCCAAACTCGGCCTGCTCGGCTTGACCGGAATCGCCTTTATTCAACTCTACGGTGGCACTCCATCCAGCCCCCCTCTGCGCGCTCACGGCAAGGGGCTGGTAGCGGTGATCCTGGCCAACAAATCGGGATTATCCAACTTACTCAATTCCAGCCAAAGCGTTGCCACCCGGGCCAACGAAGCCCTGCAAAGCATTCAAGAACTGCTATCGAAACAGAATATCCAGCATATCAGCGCCCTGTTCAAGCATCTCGACCAGACCAGTGCCGCGCTGGCTGAAAAACGCGGTTCGATGCAACAAGCCATCAGTCAACTTGCCATCGCCAGCCAACGGCTTAACCAAGCATTGCTGAAAATCGATCATCTGGCTGCAACCACCGATCGCCTGGTCAATAAACAGGGCCGCGCCACTTTGCTTAGTGCCCAGGCCAGCATGCAATCGCTACAAGCGCTGACCGCACAGCTGCAGCAACTTGTGGCCCAAAATAGCGGGGCACTGACTGCCAGCAGCCGGGGTCTGGCTCAACTCGGCCCCACCCTGCGTGCAATGCAGAAAACCCTGCATCAACTGAACACCTTGATAATCCGGGCCCGCAACAATCCTGCTGCCTACCTGCTTGGCCACGACGCACCCAAGGAGTACCGACCGCAAT
>CAYOLM010000159.1:0-3934 GCA_964404785.1 uncultured Mizugakiibacter sp. | reverse complement strand
GATCATCGGCCATCCGCCCGCAATCAGTAAGTCCAGCACATGCAGCCTCTCTATCAGGGTGGGCAACGGGCGGCATCATAGCAGTCCGTGTGCTCGGTACCGTACTCCAGAATACCGCTTACTCCCGCCACCAGGCTCTGAAGCGTTGCCGATAGGTCACAATTTCCGCTCCCTTTTTTGAGTCATAAACGTGCAGAGTACCACCCGAAGCGGTGTTCCAATACGGGATCGAGAGCTGCCGATAGCGGGCTATGACTTGTGGGTGTGGATGACCATGACGACTTCGATAACCCGCCGATATCAGTAACTTGCTCGGTTTTAGCGCTTGCAAAAACTTCTCGCTTGAAGAAGTACGACTGCCGTGATGTGCCGCCAGCAATACCAAGGGCGGGCCAGCACCCCGCCAGGTTTTGGACAAGCGGGCTTCGATCCGCTTGCTGATATCGCCGGGTAGCAGCAGCTGCATATTCCGATCTTTCACCAACAAGACACAGGAATCATCGTTGGCGTAGCCACGTCCGGGATGACTGGGATGCAACACCTCGAAATCAACCCCGTCCCAGCGCCAATGCATGCCAGCGATACAAGGCTGCAGAGGTAGGCCTACACGCTGTGGCTCATTACCCAGCAGCTGGGCTCGAGGAAAAGCCTCATGTACCCGAACGGCCCCTCCCGCATGATCCATATCCCCGTGATCAATCATGAGACGGTCCAGTCGATGCACACCCAATGCAGACAAGCTGGGCAGCACCACACTGGCACCAAGATCGTAACCGGATGGGTAACGTGGGCCGGCATCGTACAAAAGTGCATGATCTGAGGTGCGAACCAACACCGACAAACCTTGTCCCACATCGAATACGAAGGCATCGAAGTGGCCGCTACCCGGGCTGTGGGTGCCAGGTATCAGCAGGGGCAACAGTAACGGTAACCCCAACACCCTGCCCGGCACTCCGCGGGGAGCCAACATCCATAGCACTCCGATGCTGGCCAGAACAAACGGCAAAAAGCCACTCGCCGGCGCATGCCAAATGGCAATCGGCCATGCCGCCATGTGTTCCAGTAATTGCCACAATCCACCCAGCAACCATGCCGCCAAACGCAAAACCAGAGTCCCAAGACGCGGTTCGACCAGGGATAGCAGCGTACCCACCAGATCCAGAGGCACCACCACCAGACTCATGAACGGTACGGCGACAACATTGGCCAGTGGTCCAATACGTGAAATCATCCCAAAAAAAAGTATACTCAACGGCAGCAGCCCCAGGGTCATCACCGCCTGGGCATGACCGAGACCCAGCAGCCACCCCTTTATTCCCCGTCGTGAGCTCAGGGTGAAGATCAACATGGCCACCCCGACAAACGACAGCCAAGTTCCCGGGGCAAGCAATGCCAGCGGATCGACGCCTACCACCGCCGCAAAAGCCAGCCCCAAAGCCTGCACAATACTAATGTGCCGGCGTCCACCCAGTGCCCATGCCGCCACCCCAATCATCAGCAAGGCCCGCACCGTCGGTAGACTAAACCCGGCCAGCGCCGCGTAAACGCTCGCCAGCGCCAGTGCGGCACCGGCTTCTACCCTGCGCCGCGGCCAGCGCAGTCCTAATCCAGGAAAGCACCACCATGCCAAGCGCACCAACAGGGCACCAAAAATGCCCACTAAGCCCACATGCAAACCGGAAATGGCCACCAGATGGCTCACTCCAGTGGCCCGCAATACCCGCCACTGCATTTGACCAAGACCACGCTTATCCCCTACCGCTAAAGCCTGCAGCAGCGCCACAACCGGACCGGTAGATTGCAAATCTCGGGCGATCAGACTGGAAAGCTGTGCTCTTGTTGTGTCGATACACAGACGAGCTGTACCCAGACGACGTGCAGACATCGTATCGCGCACATAGCCCCGCGCAATCAGACCACGAACCACCGCTTGGCGCTCAGCATCATAGCCACCAGGATTAACCATGCCGTGAGGGCGCTTAAGACGTACTGTCAGGTTCCAACGGGTACACGGTTGTAGTGCAGCACGACCGAAACCGTACCAAGCCAAACGCAACACCCCATGCAAAGATAGCGAATCCTGACCCAGCCAGGCTTGTTCGACTCGAAATTCAAAACGGGTGTTCAGACGACCATCTCTGGGCAGATTGATCACCTGCCCCTGCACCCGGATATCCCGCCCTTCCAGCTCATGCGGTAGCCGTGCATGCACAGCCGAGAACGCATGCAACGTGGTCCAGACAAAAGTGAGCAGGGCCAGGCTCAGCCACCGCCTGAAACCGCCACGCCATGCCAGCCAGACTCCCAGTACGGCAACCACCAGCACGACCCATACGGCAGGTAATACGGGCTGCAACAAAGCCGCCACCGCGCCCAATCCCAAAGCCATGACATCCCGTGGCGCAAACCCAGGGGTTCGTGAGCCCCGCAACCAATCACGCCAGACAACCCGGAATGGCCATTCCCCGCCAGAGTTGGATGCGAATGCAGCCGAGGCCAGGTTCCGAAATCCATGGATCATTGCGCGTCCCTGCGGCATTTTCAGTCTCCGCCAGGCGGTTAGGTCAGCCTGGGCATGCCGAGCCGGCCATCCTCGATCTCCAACACTCTGCCCATACGCTCGGCAAGACGTGAATCATGGGTGGCGAGAACCAAAGCCGTCCCAACCTCGGCATTGAGCTCCAACAGCAACTCGTACACCCCGTGTGCCGTCCGCTGATCGAGGTTTCCAGTGGGCTCATCACCCAGCACGCAGGCCGGCCGGGTAACCAGTGCCCGGGCAACGGCACAACGCTGTCGTTCACCGCCCGATAGTTCACCCGGTTTGTGTTCCATCCGGTGTGCAAGACCGACCCGTCGCAACAACGCGGCGGCCTCAGACCTTGCTATCGACAGGGCGGTGCCCCGGATCAGCAAGGGCATCGCAACATTTTCCAGGGTGCTGAACTCGGGTAGTAAATGGTGAAACTGGTACACAAAACCCAAGGCACGGTTGCGGACACTACCCCGCTGGGCATCGGTCAGGTTCGAGAACGGCTGCCCCCCAATTTCGATTTCTCCCGAGCTCGGGGTATCCAGGCCACCAAGAATATGTAGCAAGGTGCTCTTACCTGCTCCGGAAGCACCCATGATCGCCAGGGTTTCACCGCGCCGGACCTGCAGATCGATCCCCTGCAAAACCGGGGTAAACAGCTTGCCCTCCTGGTAGGTCTTGGTCACTTTGCGGGCACACAAGACCGGTATCGAATCCACCATGGGTGATGCGGCAAGATCATCATGCTGTGAAAGAATCATTGCCAGCGTCCTATTCGTAGCGCAGGGCTTGGGCTGGCTGGGTTCGCGAGGCACGCCAGGCAGGATAGATAGTCGCCAACAAGGACAGCAGCAGCGACATGGCCCCAATCCAGCCAACATCACGCCATTCCAAGCGTGAGGGGAGATTACTGATGTAATACACGCTGGGCGACAGAAACTGTATGTGGAATACCCGCTGGATCCAGTCCACCATCCCCGGCAGGTTGATCGATAACAGTACCCCCGACAGCACCCCCAGGCCGGTACCGATCACGCCACTGATCAGGCCCTGAACCATAAACACCCCCATGACCGTGCGTGGCGTAGCGCCAAGAGTGCGCAAGATGGCGATATCGGCCTGTTTGTCGGTTACCAGCATGACTAGGGTGGAGACCAGGTTGAACGCCGCCACCCCGATAATTAACGACAAAATGATGAACATGACCTTCTTCTCCATGGCCACAGCCTTGAAAAAGTTGGCATAACTCTCCATCCAGGTCGTTACCGCATACAGGCCACCCAGCTTCTCCGCCAGATTACGACCCACACTGTAGGCGCGAAAGGGGTTATCCAGCTTCAGGCGGATACCCGTCGGCCCAGCCTGCCGATAGAGGCGCTCGGCATCACGCATATTGATCTC
>CAYOLM010000158.1:0-3934 GCA_964404785.1 uncultured Mizugakiibacter sp. | reverse complement strand
AGCACCGCCCCGTACATTGAATGAACCCACCAGCACCTCGAGAAACCGTAGCGAGCGGTTGGAGTGCCAGGTATCGCGGAGCGAATCTCCTCACCGCTCACGTAGAAAAGTGCGGGGTGCACGAGGACGCAATGCAGTACCCAAAAACCCCGTAAGTTTATCGATAGGCATCAAGCTATCAACTCAAATTACGTCCTGAGAACAGCTCGATAATTTCACGCTTGAGCAGGCTCTCGATACGCTGTCGCTCCTGGGCAGACAGTTCGGACGAGTTGCTCCCGAATAGATACGTGTCGAGATCAAAATCCTTGATGTGCATCTTGGTGTGGAAGATGTTCTCCTGGTATACATTCACGTCAATCATCGCGTACTTCTTGCGGATGTGACGACCAAGATAATCCTGGATTGAGTTGATCTTGTGATCGATGTAATACTTGCGACCCCGCACATCACGGGTAAAACCACGTACCCGGTAGTCGGTAGTCACAATGTCCGACTCGAAACTATCAATCAAAAAGTTCAGTGCTTTCAGCGGTGAAATGACCCCGCAAGTCGCCACGTCAATATCCACACGGAAGGTCGCAATGCCATTGTGTGGATGGGTTTCCGGGTAGGTGTGCACGGTAATGTGGCTCTTGTCGAGATGCGCGACAACGGCATCGGACACCATATCCCGACCCAGCTTGTCCACCACTGGCTGCTCAGAGATGAGAATAGTGACGCTGGCACCCTGAGGGTCATAATCCTGGCGGGCGATATTGAGGATGTTGGCGCCGATGGTCTCGGCCACATCGGTAAGAATCTGGGTCAAACGGTCGGCGTCGTAGGCCTCATCAATGTACTCGATATAGCGCCGACGCTGCTCCGCAGAGACTGCATAGCAGATATCGTAAATATTGAAGCTAAGTGACTTGGTCAGGTTGTTGAAACCCTGAAGATGCAAACGGGACAGTTTTTTGACCACCACAAAGAACTCCGGAGAAACTGGGGTCTCGACCCAAATACCACGGTGCACCGACCTGCGTATCGACCCACGAGAAACCTCGCTTTCTCGTCACGCAAGCAGCGAAACAGCATATTATGCTATGTTTCTCCCGTACTTTGTACTCTAATTCTTTGGCGTGGATCACAATTTTCACGTGCCAATTATTTCGTATCAATATTCTCAAGTCACTGACTGATACGACACGGGCCATAACACTAAGGAGAGTCCGGAATCATGATGCTCAAGTACGTGTTGCAGGAGAATTTCCGCCGTAGTCAGGCGCCGATCGGGCTGGCGCCTAATCCGGAAGCCATGGAACACTTTCTTGCCCAGTGCCACCGGCGTCGCTATCCATCGCGCGCCACCATCATCCGCCCGGGTGATTCTCCTGACACTCTCTATTACATCATCGAAGGCTCGGTGAGCGTATTGACCGAGGATGAGAATGGTCGTGAGCTGATCATCGCCTACATCAACCGGGGGGAGTTCATCGGTGAAACCGGACTATTTTATGCCGCCACTCAGCGTGAAACCACGGTGCGCACCCGGGTGCCCTGTGAGCTGGCCGAGATCAGCTATGAACACCTGTTCAACCTGTTCAATACCATCTTGCACGACGAATGCCCAAAGCTATTGTTTGCCATTGGCACGCAACTCTCCTCGCGTTTGCTACGCAGTTCCCGCCAGGCTAGCCGCATGGCTTTTATGGATGTCACCACGCGTATTTCCCGCACGCTGCTTGATTTATGCCATGAGCCGGATGCCCTGAGCCACCCCGATGGTACCCAGATCCGCATTTCCCGTCAGGAACTTTCCCGTATTGTTGGCTGTTCCCGTGAAATGGCTGGCCGGGTACTCAAGCAATTGGATGAACAGGGCATGCTGCAAGTCTCCGGCAAGACCATCGTGGTGCTGGGAACGCGTTAGGCCACGCCGCCCGCTGCCATCCGATTCAAGCCCTACTTCAGGCGCTGGGCCGTGCGCCCAAGAGCGTGTTCCACCGTTTTGCACACAACCGGTAACCGCGATCACCCGCGCTCCCTCGGCCCGGTGGCGGCGCAGCGGGTGGAGTTCGAATAGCGTTTGGGTTGTCGTGCAAGCGATGGATAGCGGATCCATATCAGCCAGATAGGGCAAACAGCCGCGCCAGTTCGGTACCGGGATCAGTAGCCCGCATCAGGGCCTCGCCCACCAGAAAAGTGTGCACGCCCGCAGCCCGCAGCCGTCGCACATCGGCCGGGGTATGAATACCTGACTCACTGATCACCAGGCGGTCAGCCGGAACCTGCTCACACAATCGCAGGGTGGTCTCGATATGGGTCTCGAAACTGCGTAAATTACGATTATTGATGCCTATCAATGTGGTATCCAGTTGCAAAGCCCGTTGCAACTCTACGCTATCGTGCACTTCGACCAACACATCCAGCTGCAAGGCCGTCGCCAGAGCGGCCAACTTGTGCAAACGGACATCGTCCAGCACCGCTACGATCAGCAAAATAGCATCGGCACCCATCACCCGGGCTTCGTAAACCTGATAGGGATCCATGGTGAAGTCTTTGCGTAACACCGGCAGAGGACATGCTGTGCGGGCCTCGCGGAGACAGGCTTCACCACCCTGAAAAAACTCCCGATCAGTCAGCACTGAAAGACAGGCCGCCCCACCCGCCTGGTAACTACGAGCGATCTCGGCAGGATGAAAATCAGCCCGGATCACCCCCTTGCTGGGGCTGGCCTTTTTTATTTCGGCAATCACTGCAGGCTGTCCGGCAGCCAGCCGACTCCGCAATACGGTCGCAAAGCCGCGTGGTGGCGGCATCGCTGCAGCGCGTTCGGCCAGCTCAGCTTGGGGTTGAGCGTCACGCATCGCGGCGACTTCAGCAAACTTGCGCGTGACGATACGCTGCAGAATATCGTTCACCTAGATAACCCAGCCAGACGCCGGGTGGTGCGAACGAAGCTCTCCATGGTGGCTAGGGCCGCACCACTGGCCAGCACTTCCCGGGCCCGTTCGATACCCTCTTCTATCGATGCAACCCGCCCCGCTGCGTACAGCGCAGCAGCGCTGTTCAGCACCACGATATCGCGCGCCACACCGCTGCGGTTCTGCAGCGCTTCGAGCAACATGGCCTTGGATTGCTCGGCATCCGCCACCCGCAGATTACGGCTGGAGGCCATACTGAAGCCATAATCTTCGGGTTCAATCTGGTATTCCCGCAGCTGGCCATCCATCAGCTCGCCAACCTGAGTCGCTCCACCCAGCGAGATCTCATCCAGACCATCCTTGCCATAAACCACCAAAGCCCGCTCTATCCCCAGACGTTGCAGCACACGTACCTGAATACCGACCAGATCGGCATGGAATACCCCCATGAGAATATTGGGCGCCCCGGCGGGGTTGGTCAGCGGCCCCAGAATATTGAAGATCGTGCGGATGCCCAATTCACGCCGTACCGGTGCCACCACCTTCATCGCCGGATGGTGGCGGGGCGCAAACATGAAGCCGATACCCACCTCATCCAGGCATTGTGCAACCTGCTCCGGGGTCAACTCAATGCTGGCACCCAGTGCCTCGAGCACATCGGCGCTGCCTGATTTGGATGATACGCTGCGTCCCCCATGTTTGGCCACGCACGCCCCGGCGGCAGCGGCCACAAACATGCAAGTGGTGGAGATATTGAAACTGCTCGCCCCATCACCGCCCGTACCGACGATATCGACAAAATATGGATGGGCTGTGGCTCGTACCGGGGTGACCAGCTCACGCATCACCCGGGCTGCCCCGGTGATCTCACCGATGGTTTCCTTCTTTACCCGCAAGCCTGTGATTAGAGCGGCCAACATGGCCGGCGAAAGTTCCCCACGCATGATCTGCCGCATCAGATCAATCATCTCATCATGGAAGATTTCGCGATGTTCAATGGTGCGCTGCAGGGCTTGCTGGGGGGTAAT
>CAYOLM010000157.1:0-3969 GCA_964404785.1 uncultured Mizugakiibacter sp. | reverse complement strand
GCCCATCCAGTACGTCCAGCTTGGTGATGGCCAGGCCGGAAATAGCATTGATCTGTGTGGCCCGTTGCAGCGCCACCAGATCGATCCAGCCGCAACGCCTGGGACGGCCCGTGCTGGCACCAAACTCGTTGCCACGGCGCCGCAGCTCCTCGCCCATCTGCTCGTGCAGTTCAGTTGGGAAAGGCCCCCCACCCACGCGCGTGGCATAGGCTTTACAAATACCGAGGACGTAATCGATATCGCAGGCACCTACCCCCGTTCCCGCCAAAGCCCCCCCAATGGTGGTGTTAGATGAGGTCACGTACGGATAGGTGCCATGGTCGATATCCAACATAGCGCCCTGGGCGCCTTCATAAAGTATGTCCTCACCAGCAAGCCGCGCCGTATGCAGCAAGCTGGCTACATCGGCGACCATGGGCCGGAGATATTCACCATAAGCGAGTGCTTCTTCATAAATGCGAGGCAGATCGACAGGCTCAGCGTGCAGCCAATGGGTTAGTACAAAATTATGGTAGTCCATCACCGTCCGCAGCTTTTCCTGTAACTCGGATGGATACATCAGATCGGCCACACGAATACCACGCCGTGCGACCTTGTCTTCGTAGGCTGGGCCGATGCCACGGCCTGTGGTACCAATTGCCTTGGCCCCCGAAGCCTTCTCGCGGGCTTGATCCAGAGCGATGTGATACGGCATGATCAGCGGTGTCGCCGGACTGATTTTCAAACGCGTCCGAACCTCAACGTGCCTGCTTTCGAGTTCGCTAATCTCACTTTGTAGGGCCGCCGGCGACAGTACCACCCCGTTGCCAATCAGACACTGCACCCCATGCCGCAGGATCCCCGACGGGATCAGGTGCAATACCGTGGTCTCACCATCGATAACCAAGGTATGGCCGGCATTATGGCCACCCTGAAACCGAGCTACGGTACCAACCCGCTCGGTAAGTAAGTCAACGATTTTGCCTTTGCCTTCGTCGCCCCATTGTGCCCCAAGAATGACTACGGATTTTCCCATGACTCAATCTCAGATAATGTGCCTGAATTCAAAAAGGTGCGCGGTAGATCAGGCCGCTTGTCCCTGTGGTAACGCGGAGGTCATGGCTGGAATCGGCTTCTGCTTCATCGCAACCAGTGAAGGCCAACCAGTCCTAGCGCGACCGCCGTCAAACCGGTAATGCGCAAATGTTGCGTTGACAGCTTTTGGGCTTCAGCCGCCAACCGTTGCCACCATCGAGGAATCACCAACAAAACCAAGCCCTCGATGATCGCCACCAGGCATAGGGCTGCAGCGAATTCCCCTGTAAGCCGATTCACTTCAATTGGCCATTACCGTGCTCAAGATAGCGAAGGTAGGGAGAACTGGACTTCATAATCAACACACTGTGTCCGCCTCCAAAACTGCGTCGATACGACTCCAGACTGCGGTAGAAGTCGAAAAACCGTGGATTCTTCTTGGCTGCCACGGCATAGATATCGGCCGCTTGGGCATCGCCTTGACCGCGGGTTAAGGCCCCTTTCTGATGGGCTTGGGCGATCAGAACCTGGCGCTCGCGGTTGGCATTGGAGCGGATCTTGGCCGCCGCTTCCTCACCGGTAGATCGCAACGCATTAGCCAAGTTCATGCGCTCAGCCCGCATCCGTTTGAATACCGATTCGCTCACCGTATCAGGTAAGTCCAGGCGTTTGATGCGTACATCCACGATCTGGATACCCAAGGTCTTGGAGGTTGCCTGGTTGGTCTGCTTCATCACGTTGCTGGTGATATCCCTACGTCCTCCGGCGATCAGTTCTTCGAGAGGCCGAGCGCTGAATTCAAAACGTAAAGCATCTTTCACGATCGGACTAAGTCGTGCCTCTACTTGTAGAGCACTACCTCCGGAAGACTGGTAATAAAGAACCGGATTGGAAATCCGCCATTTGACGTAAAAATCAACATTGACGATCTTTTTCTCTGAGGTGAAATAGCGTTCGGGGCGTGCATCCAGGGTATGAATACGTTTGTCGAACGTCATATCTTGTTGCACAAATGGAAGCTTGAAATGTAGCCCCGGCTGGTAATTACTACGCACAATGCGCCCAAACTGCAACAGAATAGCGTCCTGATCCTGGCGTACGGTAAAGACACTACTCAAGCCAAAGAGCAGCAATAACCCAAGAATAATAATCCAGGTAAATTTCATTTTGTCATCCTCCTGCAGCCGCTGACGTGCCATTAGCCGTTGGTGATTTCGGCAAGGGTTCCATCACGGCCCCGGCTACCGGTGCAATCGGTGTGGTTGCTCCGCCCCAGGCAGATGGCAGGTTGATGAGATTACGAGCATTACCTCCATCGATAATTTTGGAGTTGTTCTTAAAAACATCCTCAATAGTCTCCAGCCACAAACGCTCACCGGTCACCTTGGGGGCTAACTGATATTCTTTAAGTAACAGCAGAAAACGTTGCGTATCACCACGTGCCCGGGCGATCCGCGAAGCCTTGTAACCTTCTGAACCGGCAATGATCGAGGCCGCCTGACCCCGCGCCTCGGGGATGATCTTGCTGGCATAAGCCTTGGCCACGTTCTCGATCCTCTGGCGATCTTCGCGAGCCTTGTTGACATCGTCGAACGCCGCTTTGACTTCACTCGGAGGGGCAATATTCTGAAAGTTGACTTCGGTGATGCGCAACCCCGCGCCATAGCTGTCGAGCATTTTCTGCAACGCTTTACTGGTCCGTATAACCATGGTCGCACCCTGACCCGAAAGCAGGGTATCCATGGTGCTGGAACCCACTACTGAGCGTACTGCTGCCTCGGCAGCCTGGCGAACCGCAAGATCCGGGTTCTGCATCGAGAATAGATATTTCTTGGCATCGTTGACTTGGTACTGCACGTTGAAATTGACCTGGATAATATTTTCGTCCTTGGTCAACATCTGCACCGTGTCAGAAACTGAACGAACCCGGGTCATTTCGACCTTCATAACCTGTGAAATGGGCCGTGGAAAAACCAAATGGAAGCCCGGTGGGAGGGTTCGGCTATAAGCCCCGAAACGCAGCACCACACCCACCTGGCGCGCGTTGATGACAGTCCAGGAGCCCAACAGCAACCAGGCTAGCAACACTGCCAGAACGAGTATACCAATCCCCTTCGGGCCGCCATCACCCAAACCTTTGAAGTGCTGCTGCAGGCGCTTCAGGATCGCATCGAAATCAGGGTTCTTGTTACCACCGCGTCCCCAAGGATCGCGCTGGCCACCGCCAGGTTCATTCCATGCCATGCTCGGCTATCTCCAGTTTGGGATCAAGTCAGGTCACATACTACAACGATGCAGCATGCCAGGCGGCTCACAATCACCGGCAGGACTCCACTCATTCCTGCCCAGGCACCAAGCCGGAGCTGCATTGTAGGTGGGCTTATTCCATCCCGGCAAGCAGGGGTTGCAAACG
The DNA here is from genome assembly GCA_964404785.1 of uncultured Mizugakiibacter sp. Lineage (GTDB taxonomy): Bacteria > Pseudomonadota > Gammaproteobacteria > Xanthomonadales > Rhodanobacteraceae > Metallibacterium. The sequence continues at coordinate 542 of CAYOLM010000157.1, read as the reverse complement.
ATCATTCAGATTGTGGCCTAAAAGTGGTTCGAGACGACTACGCGGAGCCTCCACCTGCAACACCCAGCCCTGCTCGTCATACTGCTCTCCACGTACGGCACCCAGTTCGATCAGTCGAGCCCGCAGGCGGCCCTCGGCTGCCGGGAGTCGTAACAAGCCACACACTCGTTCACTACCGACACGTTCGGCTATTGTCTTGCGCAGAGCCTCCACACCATCGCCCTTCGCAGCCGATAGCCACACCCTTTGCGGCATATCGGTGGCATCACGATCTACCTGCGGCGGGTGATCATTCAGGTCAATTTTGTTCATCACTAGCAGTTGTGGCAGGTCACCGGCCCCGATTTCTTCAAGCACATTGTTGACGATGGACTGCATAGCCTGCTGCTCAGTATCGGCACTATCGACGACATGCAATAGCAGATCCGCTTCGCGCGCCTCGGACAAGGTGGCGCGAAATGCCGCAATAAGATCATGGGGCAGCTCGCGCACAAAACCCACCGTATCGGACAGCATCAACGGCCCGCAATCAGGATCTTCGA
>CAYOLM010000156.1:1991-3984 GCA_964404785.1 uncultured Mizugakiibacter sp. | reverse complement strand
GCATCGGCCTGCTGGGCCGTGGCATCCATTATGGTAAACTTTTGGTTGAAGCCCACTTCTCGCCGCTCTGCCAGGTTTGCCAGCGTCAGCCCATACTCGCTGGCAAAAACATCGGTAAACCGATCAAGACAAGCCTTGGTTGATGCTTTCTGCGCAACGATGGCATAGTCAAGGCTTACCCCGCCAAGTACATCAATTAGCTTTATTTGCTCAGCCTTAATCAAGCTAGGTGGCTCTTGCAAACGTAATATTTTGGTCTGCCAAAAACCTGCGTACTCAGGTAGAAATTCCAGCAACATTGGTGGCAAAGGTCGCTGATGCGTCGGGTCAAGGTAAAAATTGCAGGTCCCAGTAATAATATTTTCGGGATTGGGTGTCTCAAGAATTAAAAGACCCGCTGGCTTCAGTACTCGAAGCGACTCACTGACCAGTTCCTGCAGCACCTCGAAAGGAATGTGCTCTGCGAAATGAAACCCGGAAACGATAAGCTGACTTGCATCGGGCAACTCACGTAAAGCCTCTACGGCGTCTTTGTTCTCAACGGATAATCCACGTTCACGACACGCGGCCAGCATGCCTTCATCCAGATCTACCCCCAGCCCTGCAAATCCCTGCTCGCCAAGTAATTCAAGCCATTCACCACGACCACAGCCCAGATCGATTGCCTGACAATCTTCGTAAAGCTGCGTAAGCGGTACGACAAATGGTAGGTAAACACGCAAGCGATTCTTGATCGTGCTTCGCGAACCCCGGTGCAGATCCTCAAATTTTCGGTAGAACCCAAGTTTATTCATAGTTCATTTCTGAGAAGAGACAGCAATCCTTATCTATTAGGCGGTAATGGCTACATGGCTCGGGGTATTACCTAATTCCATGGTACTTCCCTGCGCAACCACCTTGCCATGATCCAGATGCAGGTATCGATCACAAAATTGTTCCACCTGACCTTCAGAGTGAGACACCAGGATCAAGGCCATACCATCATTACGCATTTCTGCAATACGCTGTAAACATTTTTCCTGAAAATCAGCATCACCTACGGAAAGGATCTCATCAGCCAATAGAATCTCCGGTTTAAGGTGTACCGCTACGGAAAATCCGAGTCGCGCATACATACCTGATGAGAAATTTTTCACTGGTTCATAGATGAATTCGCCCAGTTCTGAAAAATCCAGAATCTCCGGAAGTACTGCACGAATTTCATAATTTTTGAGACCAAACAAACTGGCATTAAGAAAGATATTCTCCATTCCGGTGAGCTCTGGGTTGAAACCAACACCGAGGGAAATCATCGGCACGAGACGGCCATGAGTAACGATATGGCCGGAACTGGGTGGGTAGATCCCGGCGATAAGGGTAAGTAGCGTACTTTTGCCGGAGCCGTTACGGCCCATCAAGCCCAATGCTTCACCGCGAGAAATAGAGAATGTTATGTCATCGAGGGCCCGGAAGCGCCGCGGTTGCATTCGCCAGCGACGATGAAACAGGCCGACAAAACGTTTTTTCAGTGAATCTTGGGCATTGTGGTGCAGCACAAAATCTTTACTGACGTGTTCGACGATGACAACCCGATCGGTCATAGGCGCTCGATGAGCAGCGCGCCACGCCGCTGGAACAACCACAGACCGAGTGCTAGCGAGACGCCGGTCCAGCCAACAAAGGCAAGACTCAACTTTAACGAAGGGATCACCCCCGCCCAAAATAGATCTTGAAAAATACGGATGAACTCGGCCAGAGGCGTAGCAAGCATGAGATCACGAAACCGCTCCGGAACGCGAGTCAGCGGGTAGATGATGGGGGTGGCCCAGAACAACAACTGGATGAATACCTCGACGAGGTGTTTGAGATCGCGAAACTCAACATAGAGCACACACAGTGTCAGCATGATGCCAAATATAAAACCCAGAAGCAGCAGTAAATACAAGGGGTAAAGTAGCATGCCCCAATGCCACTGCCCGCCCAGAACTGGAAATAACACCAGCAAGATACTCAG
>CAYOLM010000156.1:0-1891 GCA_964404785.1 uncultured Mizugakiibacter sp. | reverse complement strand
ACCAGATTGCGCACCAAGTCACGGTATGCCCACCAACGCCGAAATGGTGTCGCCAGCACAGCAATACGAGTACTCACCATATCAGCCATTCGTCACCCAAATATTGATTAGCGGCCTCTTGGCGCAGATAGAAGCGCAGAGACTCGCTCGCGCATGATTGGCGCAGAAACGAACGAGAATGTTAACTGACCGGCATAGTTCTAGCCAGGAAAAACCCTGCACAAGGTACAGTGGCTCAGACTGAGAGTTCATAAATTCGATATTTTAGTTGTGTAAGCCACTGCATCATTGACGCATGAGTGTAGTCCTAGGTGACTTCAGAGACATCCATAGTCAGGCCTCCCGAACCACTGGATAGGTGGTGGCGGGGCACGGGCGTCAGCTCTCGAAGCCGTTTGGTGAGCTGGGCTGCTACGGTACCGGCGGATAGATGCTCGCCAATGTCACGGGCAGCGCAAGCACCAATCCGAGCGGCGAACTCCCGGTCTTCTTGCAAGCGACGTAGGTACCCGGCCGCTTGGTCAATATCCGGATCAGCCCAACGCTGACCCACATAATGTAGGTATTCACCCTCGCCCACTGGCACTAATTTATAGTCGACTAAGCAACTGTTCTCAGCAGTCATGAATTCCATGTTGCCGGACCAGGCTGTGGCAATTACCGGTTTGCCCAGACGCATACATTCGGCAAGTCCGAGCCCGAAGCCTTCGGAGCGGTGCAACGAAATATACACATCAGCACAACGTTGCAGGGCCTGAACATGGCTGCGATCAAGTACTTCATCGCGTATCAAGATGCGGCTGTCCATCGCCACAGCGTTCAATAGAATGCGTAGTTTCTCCGGGTGACGATGCCCATTGCTGGACTTCAAGACCAGGCATACGTCCCGGTTGTCATCGGCAAAGGCGCGTCGGAACGCCTCCACCACGGCCAAGGGATTTTTACGGCTTAGAAAAGAATTGAAGTCAAAACTACACAGTAATACGAATACCCCTTCAGCAAGACCAAAATCACTGCGCTGTAGCCCACTGTCAGGCTGTGCCAATACCGGCAGCGGCACCTGCAATATCGGCTTGTCGGTTACCCCCCGGATGATGTCGGCAATGAACCTGGATGAAGCCAGGAACTCATCCACGTCACTCAACGCAGGCAACCATTCATCAGGAAACTTTTCCAGTTCCCAAAACCAGCAGGCTATCGTGTAGCGCCCAGCCAAGCGTTCACGACCAATATTGGCAACGGCTTCAAGTAGATAATCGGGGTTTACAAAGATCAAGTTGATCGCATGTGGGGTATCGCTACCAATATGGAGATCGAGGCTATCGTCACCCATGCTGTGGGCGAGATCCAGGCTGATGTCATGTACCGCAACGGGGCACCCCACTGACAATAGCGCTCGCGCGTAAAGTCGGGCGCTTTCAGCCAGCCCAAACTGTCCACGCGCATAGGCAAAGATGTTTACACCTTCAACATCGCAGGCGGGTGCACACACGGCAACATCTGCAGCCACTACTCGCTGCCATGCTGGGGTGCGCTTGAACTTAACGCCACGTCGCACCCGCGAGGCAAGTAACTGGGACATACGAAAACGCACGCCCTGGGGGAAGTGCTGGTATATCGCTCGTAAGCCATCTTGTGCGCGAAGCCACGCGGACAGATTCAGCAATGCTCGCCCCATATCGATTTTTGGCCTACCTCTGGCGCTCACAACGTACTCATCACACGACAATGCGCCCATGTATGGTCGAGCATGAACTTACTTGCCCAAGGCTTGCGTCAGCTCGTCCTTGAGATCCTCTACATTCTCCACCCCTACCGACAGGCGTACCAGGCCATCGCTGATGCCGAGGCGCTTGCGGTTGGCCTTGGGTACCGAGGCGTGGGTCATGAT
>CAYOLM010000155.1:0-4015 GCA_964404785.1 uncultured Mizugakiibacter sp. | reverse complement strand
CTGCTGCTTATCGGGGTGGCGATGAAAACCTCCCACCCGTCTGCCGAGCTCAAGTCCGGCACCATTCTGGTGTTGCATCCCGAGGGTCGCCTGGTTGAGCAGTACAGCATCAATCCAACCCAGCGCGCTATTGCAGCACTGGCGGGTGAACCCGCACATCAGGTGCAATTACGTGATCTGTTGACCAGCATTGATGCGGCCGCTGATGATTCGCATATCCGGGCGATCCTGCTTGATCCGGGTGACTTGCAGACCGGGCCACTCACTTTTGCGGCATTGCGTCAGGTGGGCCATGCCCTGGATCAATTTCGCAAGACTGGCAAGCAGGTTATCGCCTGGTCACCCAGTTATACCCAGAGCCAGTATTACCTGGCGGTGCATGCCAATCGGGTGCTGATGGATCCCGAGGGCAGCGCGCTGTTCACCGGCCTGTCAAGTTATCAGCTGTACTTCAAGGATCTACTCGATAAGCTGGGCGTCAAGGTGCACTTGATCCGGGTGGGTAAGTTCAAATCCTACGCCGAGCCGTTCATTCTCAACGGTCCTTCTCCGGCCGCCCAGCAAGAGAATCAATCGTGGATGGGTGATGTCTGGACGCAGTGGCTGGATTCGGTGGCCAAGGCCCGCAAGCTGGATCCGGGCAAACTCACCGCTGACATCGTGCAATTGCCACAGCAGGTGGCTGCGGCTAACGGCGATCTGGCCAAGATGCTGCTTAACGAACATCTACTCGATGGTTTGTTGACGCGCGCCCAGCTGATCGCCCAATTGCAAAAACTGGGGGTTCCGGGGCGACGGGGACATGGCTTCCGGGCGATCGGGTTTCGCAGTTACCTGGCCAAAGTAAAACGGGCTCAGCGTCAGCACCGTAGCCAGAAATCGGAAGTTGCGATCATCGTTGCCGAGGGTGAGATTATTTCAGGTCCCCAGAAACCCGGTACGATCGGAGGTGTGGAGACCGCCCGTCTGATTCGCAAGGCCCGTGAAGCCCGGCAGGTAAAAGCGATCGTGTTGCGGGTGAACTCACCCGGTGGCTCGGTGTTCCCGGCTGAGCTGATTCGTCGTGAAGTGCAATTAACCCGGGCTGCTGGCAAACCGGTGGTGGTTTCCATGGGCAATGTCGCGGCCAGCGGCGGCTACTGGATTTCGATGGATGCTAACCAGATTGTTGCCGAGCCCAATACGATTACCGGTTCGATTGGTATCTTCGGCCTGTTTTTCAACGTACCGAACATGCTTGCCAAGATTGGCGTGCATTCCGGAGGCCTGGGTACCACCCCCTGGGCTGGGGCGATGGATGTAACCCGGCCGATGAATCCTAAGTTTTCTGCAGCCATTCAATTGGTCATTAACAAAGGTTACCGGAACTTTGTCGGGGGGGTGGCCAAAGCCCGCCATAAGAGCTTTGCGCAGATCGATGCCATTGCCCAGGGCCATGTCTGGACCGGACGACAGGCGCTCAAGCTTGGCTTGGTGGATAAATTGGGGGGTATCAATACGGCCATTCGCTTGGCCGTTACTGACGCTAAGCTGGGTAAGAACTATCGGGTGGTGTACCGCTCCGAGCCACTTAGCCGTATGCAGCGTTTTATTGTCGGCTTCAGCAAGAATGCCATGGTGGGGTTCGCCGGTGCCTATGGCATCCGTCTGCCATCGTGGCTGGCCGATCTGGCGCCTCGGGTAAGTAATGATCTGCTGCTGCTGCAACAGGCCCGGCCCGGCCAGGTCAACGCTTTTGCCTATTGCTTCTGCGGACAATAAGCAGCGGCGAGTCGGGTGGTGTATGGGTCATGCATCGCCCGTCTGGCGGCCCGACGGATACCCCGAGCCTTACTGAGCCGCAATCAGCGGCCGTTATCCGCTGGGTCGTGGTCAGTGGGTTTCTTTGTCGATCTGGGCACGCTGTTTGTTGGCGTGTTGGTTGATAATCTTTTGCACATTGCGGGCCCGTTGCTCGGCCTTCAGTGCGCTGCTCCAGGGCACATGAGTGGCTGCAGCGGTCGCGCTGGTTCCGGCATGGGCGGTGCCAGAACTCGGTGGTGACGAGCTGGTGCAAGCAGCTAGCGCTAGCAGCAACAAAATCCACAGGCTGTGACGTATCATGGTGTTTCTCCCCTCGGCATGGAGCACCCGCGATCAGTACTTTAGGCTCGGATGCTAGATTGTACCGTGGCGTTGACTCATGCAAGTGGCCAGCGGTCGCTCCAAGTATTCGACCCGCAAGTGTCCACAATGAGCTTCCCGGCTACGATGGAACGCGAGTCGGGCCAGGACCTCCACAGCGCCCGGATTGATGCGGTTAAGAGTCTGACCGAAACAGTTTTCAGAAAAGTGGCTATGGATGGTGCGTGCCCGATCGACAGTCAATAACTCGCTGCTTATCAATCACGGCGTACGGTGCAAAGGCCGGGATTTGTGCCGTGATCTGCATCTGGCTGTTTTGGATCGCCTGCAGGTCGTCACAGATTCTCGCAACCGAGACCTCGATCTTCGTGGTCTGCAGGTTGGCCGTGCGATCGATACGATCGGTATCGCCGCTGGCCAGGCCGGTGATCACTGCGCCGATAATCTTGCCGGCCATGGCGGCACCAGCCTTGCCGGTTGCCATGCCTTGATGCACGATATCCTGGACCTGATGGTAGTAACGCCGGGTCAGTACTCGTTGTGGTGCTGTCAGGGGCGTGGTCACGCCAGCGATGCGTAAATCCCCCGAGGCGGTAATGACTGCCGAGCTTGCATTGCTGCCGTGGATCGACACATAGCCATCGCGTACAGTGACTCGATTGGCAATAGAACCCGTGGAATATCCGCTGACACAGGCGCCGAGACTGAAGGTGAGCAGAGCGAGAAGAACGATGCATGGTGTGAGGTTGCGGTGGTTCATGGGCGATTCTCCAACTATCCTATATAGTGTAATAGTGTTGTATAACACCAATACTTGTAGTGCGATGTGGATCAGATGTCAAGCACTTAACGCGTGGTCTCAGTCCAAGGCCGTGATAGCTATTTTTTTTACTGAGGTACGGGTGTCGAAGGCACTCATTCGGCATTTCCGCACAGGTGAGAATCCACGGCAGAAGTGCCATGGTTACGGAGTGGCTATCCATGGAAGAATTCGCCTCATACCCAGCAACCATTATCGCTTTACTGGGCGCCACCACCGTGCCGGGTGGGGGCTACCATTGCAGAGTGCTCATGCCGCAGGCGCTACACTGTGGCGAGGAGGTGAACCATGCAAGCGATGACAACGCGCTGGCGTCTGGATGGTCAAACTGCGCTCATTACTGGTGCCAGCCAGGGCATCGGTCGGGCCACAGCTTACGAGTTGGCTGCGCTGGGTGCCGAAGTGCTGCTGGTGGCTCGCAATCCTGATGTACTTGAACAGACCCGCGAAGAGCTGGCGGAGGCTTGTCCACATAGTCGGCCGCGCTGTTTCACTGGAGATCTCAGCAATGCCGAAGTGCGCTTCGAATTGCTTGATTGGATTACCGACCTGGGGGTGTCGCTGTCGTTGTTGGTCAATAACGTCGGTGGCAATGTATGTAAGCCGAGCCTGGACTACGAGCACAGCGAAGTTGTCGAGTTGCTGGAGGTGAACCTGCTCAGTGCCTTCGAAATCAGCCGTCTGGCCTATCCGCATCTGGCCGCACACGGGAACTCCGCGATCGTCAATATCGGTTCGGTTTCCGGTATCGCTCACGTTCGTACCGGCTCGCCCTATGGGATGAGTAAGGCGGCGCTACACCAGTTGACCCGCAATCTGGCCTGTGAATGGGCGACTGATGGCATCCGTGTCAATGCGGTGGCGCCGTGGTACATCCGCACCCGCCGTACAGGTCCTGATCTGGCCGATGCGGATTATCTGGAGGAAGTGCTTGAGCACACTCCTATCGACCGTATCGGCGAACCGGAAGAGGTTGCGGCTGCCGTGGCCTTTTTGTGCCTGCCAGCTGCCGGGTACATTACCGGTCAGGTACTTGCCGTAGATGGCGGTTTTCTAGCCCACGGGTTCTGA
>CAYOLM010000154.1:0-4036 GCA_964404785.1 uncultured Mizugakiibacter sp. | reverse complement strand
TATTTAGCTGTGGATGGAGAGCCGGGATTTAATGGGCCTTGGCTTACTCACGTTGCCAGCAATGACCCAATTCCCTGCCTATCAGGAAATTGCAGCATGCGCCGAGCCGGTATCAAAGCGTGACGGATTGGCAATCAGGAGCTGAGCTAAACAACCCAGAACTATGTTGAGAGAGTGGTCACAACAGTAGGGCTAGGCATTGGAAGCCCTGAAATCCAAGAGAGTTGGATTTCAGGGCCTGTGAGTTACGGAAGTACGGAAGCTTTCAGAATTGGTACTGCAAACTGACGCCCCAGCCGGCTCCCAGCGACTCCGCGTTGACTCCACTTGCCAAGGCTTCATAGAGGTTCGTTGGACCGGTGTTCAAATAAGCGACCACCACAGTAAATTTGGGTGTCGGCATCCATGCTAAACTAACACCGTATATCGAATGGTTTTTCATTATCCGGCCAAGCCTGTCATAACCTACATTATAAGAACCGAGGTACTCCACACCTAGTCCCAAATATCCCGACAAGAAGCTGGGTGCGGGCAAACCGATACCGATCGAACCGAAGGGAAACGAAGCGCGCTGCGTGCCATATCCTGCGAAACCGATCAGATAGCCCTTGGTCCAGCGCTCGCCCACTGTCACTGACACCGGCAGCGGTAGGCCCACGTTCTTGTAAAAATTCTCGCTGGCAACGATATAATAGTCTTCACCTTTGTTGTTCGGATACAACTTGCTGCCGCCAAGTACAGGTACGAAAGTAGGTATTTTTGGTGAACTATCGGTATTCTTGGAAAGGATCCCCGCAGAGATAGCCGGCATCAGGAGAAAGAGCTGGTTTTCCTTGATCAGTTGCAACTTTGCAGTAAGAATTTGGAAATTAACCACACCGGCACCCGTCGCCTTAGTGGCATTCACCAAAGTATGGCTCAAGCCTACTTCGAGACGATTATAGAAGGACATATCGGCAGCAATGCCGTCCCAGGTGATACTGGAATCCGGTAACGATATATGCCAATAGCCAAATTGCGGCTTACCAACTATATTCGAACCATTCAGGCCACCACCGGCTTTTTTGATTGGATTGGCGACAAAGGCCGTCGGGTTGAGCCCACCACCACCGACGCCTTGGAGGGTGGAAAAAGGTGGACCGGCGAAGGCCGACATGGATACCACCACCCCCCCTCCCAAGGCCAGTACGAAACAGCATCTACGTGAAATTGTCTTTAGATTTAACATTAAATAGTTCTCCTCTTTTGTATTTTCAACCTGCTACCTGCTGAGTAACTCTTTTGCATGAAATCGGAGCCCATGTCGGCTGAATGCCTATTTATAGCTAAAGAGTGACATTGTTGTTCCCACCGGGGAAACACGGTTCAGCTTTAAAGGCCCGACTGTTAATAGCCACCCAGACCTGTCTTGCGCTCAACTATCTTTATTAAGTCGGATTTGGATATCTTTGTAGTCCTCACGCAACTTGGTCTTGATTAATTTACCGGTAGCCGTATGCGGTAGCGCCTCCAGCTTGACGAGATATTTGGGAATCTTGAAATGGGCCAACTTGCCTTCGCAATAGGTGCTCATCTCCTCCAGCGTGAGCTGTGTCCCTTCCTTGAGCACCACCACCAGCAGCGGTACTTCGCCATATTTTGAATCGGGGACCCCGATCACCGCAGCCTCACGCACACTGGGGTGGCGGTAGAGCACCTGCTCGACTTCGGCCGGATACACGTTCTCGCCGCCGGAGATAAGCATGTCCTTGATGCGGTCGACAATATAGAAAAAGCCTTCTTCATCCTGGCGCGCCAAGTCGCCGCTGTGAAACCAACCGCCACGGAAGGCCTCGGCCGTGGCCTCGGGCAGGTTCCAGTAGCCGACGAAGACGTTCGGCCCACGCAGTATCAATTCCCCGGCCTCGCCATGCCCCACGTCCTGGTCCTCGGCGTCAACGATGCGCATCTGCACGTGCGTCACCGGTTTACCTACCGAGCCGTTCTTACCCAGGGTGTCGTGGCTGTCAAGGATACAGGCAATGGGGGCCGTCTCGGTCATGCCGAAGCCCTCCAGGAAACGGAACCCGCGTTTCTGGAAGAACTCGATCACGGTGATCGGACAGGGCGCGCCCCCGGACATCAGCACGCGCAGCGAGGACAGGTCGTAGTGGTCAATGTCCGGCAGCTGGCTGATTGCCAGCCACATGGCCGGCACCAGGAACAGCGTGGTGACGTGCTCGCGTTCAACCAGCCGCAGCGTTTCGGCAGGATCGAAGTGCGGATGCAAGACGACCTTGGCCCCCTTGTAGAGAGCCGGCAGGGTATGGACATTGAGACCACCAATATGAAATAGCGGCGCAACGGTCAGCACCACGTCCCTGGTGCTTAGGCCAGCTTCGCTAAGCAGCAAGTTGAAGGCGTTCCACGTGGTGTTGCCGTGGTTAAGCAACGCTCCCTTGGGTCGTCCGGTAGTGCCGGAGGTGTACATAATCAAATGTGGGTCGTCCGGCGTGACCGGCACAGCCGGTAACGGCGTATCGACATGCGCCAGTGTTGTCTCGTAGTCCTCGTCACCAGCCATGGGGGTGCCGTCACCGCCGACGTACAAGCCATGTACCAACGCAGTGGTTTGACGTATCGGTTCCACCCGCGGCGCGAGGCAAGTGTGGTAGACCAGTACCTGGGCACCACAATCGTCGAGGATAAACCCCACTTCAGCCGGGCTGAGCCGAAAATTGATGGGCACGGCGATGGCCCCCAGCTTGGCGCAGGCGAACAGGGTCTCGATGAAGGCGTTGCCATTGAGCAAAAGCAGCGCTACGCGGTCGCCCTTGCCTACTCCACGCGCGCCCAATACGTTGGCCATGCGATTGCAGCGATCGTCCAGCTCCCCGTAATTCCAACGCTGGTCGTCAACGACCAGCGCCTCCCGTTGGGAATGATGCTGCGCGTGATAACTCAGCCAGTCACCAATGCCACCGATAGAATAAACTACATCCATGTGCCCGTTGTATGTTGGTCCCATTAACTGGCCCTCCTGTATGCTGCCTACCCAAAGTGGACGTTCCACTTTCATCATGCCGCCACCACGCAGCTTACAAAGTAATAACCGAGACCGGACACAACCACATACCTCGCAACCCGTTGTTCTGATAGGTCCTCGTACGGTGCTGCATCAACGAATGCGCAATATTCAACAACCTGCCAAGACTGGAACGTGATTGACCCTAGCAGAGCCTTTGACAGGGGTCTTGCGTCAACTGGCTGGTGGGCTAAATGTAACCACGTAGGTCAGCGCCGAGCGGCACATGGCCAGCTTGTAGAAATAACTTGAACGTGTCTAAGCTTGCTTTGGCGGACCCTACGTCAAGTAGTTCGCTTGGCCAATAATGGATACCGGCTCATGCCCAAGGGCAGCAGATATGGGCGGTTGCCGAAAAGCATCCGGGTCCAGCCTGGCGCCAGGGCGCCGTTACCTACTACGGAAGGCTCGTACATTATGGGATGCCACAGCAGCGCAGTGGCATCAGCCCCAGCAACTTCGTCGTTTTCGACGATGTCCAAGGTGTCGCGTGCTTCCACAATCATTCGCGACCGGTTTTACAAGGTGAGCAAGATGCGCGAACACAATACCGAGGATTTGCCATGGCGGGCTTACAACAGGGAGTCGAGGCGATTGAGACGCTCGGCATCGGCTTGGCGCTGTTTCGTACCATGTTGCTATCGGCCATGATACATGGCTTCAAGGCTACCGACCTGTACAGCAATTAGGGGGGCAAAAATTTACTCAACGGAAGTGCACATTTCCATGTGATCTATGGTTGCGCCGATGGTTAATACATCGCTATTGATGCCATTAGACCCCCGTCCGATGCCAAACTTCTATGCCGCTGGGGATGGCAGCAAAGTATTCAGGTCGCACCTACAACCCCATCGCCGGCCACCGCTTAAACATCGATCGGCCGATATCTTCATGACTCGCACACACCAGGAATGGGGCGATCTTATGAAAGGATCGGATGTTTGCTCCCCCCTGACACGCCCAAGCCTCTAG
>CAYOLM010000153.1:0-4037 GCA_964404785.1 uncultured Mizugakiibacter sp. | reverse complement strand
GCCGTTCAGGATCTCTGGAATGAGTGATTTTCCTCGTTGGAAAGCTTGGCTGGTTGTGGTGGTGCTGGTATTTGGCCTGGTCTGGGCCTTACCCAACATCTTTCAAAAGCAGCCAGCGATACAGATACAGGCTAATACTGGGGCGACGGTAAACTCGGCGCTACAAACGCGTATCGTGTCGATTTTGGCAAAAAACCAGGTGAAATCAGGCAAGATCACGATTACCACCACTAAAAGTGGCACTCACCTGCTGGCTCGTTTTAGTTCGACGGCTACCCAGCTGAAAGCCTATAGCCTGATTCGCGACGCTTTGGGTGACCGCTACGTGGTGGCCCTGAATCTGGCTTCGACGGTGCCAGGCTGGCTGCGGGCCATCGGCGCCAACGCCATGCCTTTGGGCCTCGATTTGCAAGGTGGAGTGCATTTTTTACTGCAGGTAGATACCCAGGCGGTTATTCACCAGCAATTGCAACGCTTCCAGGAAGATATTCATGACTCGCTGAGTCAGAAAAAGATCAAGTTTGAGGGAGTTACCCTCAATGGCAATGACATCGTGGTGCATGTGGCCGATGAAAAGAGCCTGGATGCCGCGCGAGCACTGATCAGCCGTGAAGATACGCAGCTGGATTTGAGTACCTCCAGTATGGCCGCGGGTGGCTACCAGCTGCGTGCCACTCTCAAGCCTAGTGAGCTGCAGAAGATCGAAACCTCGATCATTCACCAAAACCTGGCCACCATGCGCAATCGCGTTAACCAGTTGGGGGTTTCCGAGCCGCTGGTTCAGCAGCAGGGAACCAGTCGTATCGTGGTCGAATTACCGGGTATGCAGGATACCGCTGAGGCAAAAAAGGTTCTGGGTGCTACCGCAACCCTTGAATACCATGCCGTGGACGAGAACGTGAGCGATCCCCTTGCGGCGCAGAAGAATGGCACGCTGCCGCCGCAAGATCGTCTGTATACCGATCGCCAAGGCAAGGCCTATGCACTGAAGAAAAAGATTATCGCTTCGGGTGATGAACTCATTGATGCCACAGCGGGCCTCGATCAAACCACGGGTCTGCCCGAGGTATCGGTGGTGCTCGATTCTGCCGCGGCCAAGCGGATGTTTGAATTCACCAGCGCCAATGTGGGCAAGCTCATGGCGGTGGTGTACATCGAACGAATCCCCGAGATCAAGGTGATCGATGGCAAGCGGGTGCATACCTCCAAGGTCAAGGAAGTCGTGATCAATGCCTCGACCATCCAGGGGGTATTTGGTAAGCGCTTCCAAAGTACTGGTCTGAGTACCCAGCAAGCCCGTACCCTGGCGTTGCTGCTGAAGTCGGGTTCGCTAGCTGCGCCGATGAATGTTGTCGAGGAACGGGTGATCGGTCCTAGTCTCGGTCAAAGCAATATTGATCGCGGCCTACTTTCGGTGTTGCTGGGCCTGGGTTTTGTGCTGATCGCAGCGGGAATTTATTACAAACTTTTCGGTCTGGTTGCCGATATTGCCCTAGTGTTCAACCTGATTTTACTGGTGGCGGTGCTGTCGGTGTTTCAGGCTACGCTCACGATGCCGAGTATTGCCGGTATCGTATTGACCTTGGGTATGGCCATCGATGCCAATGTGCTGATTTGCGAGCGGATCCGGGAAGAGATGCGCAACGGTTCAACCCCGTTGGCCTCGATTCGTGCTGGCTATCAGAAGGCCTGGTCGACCATCCTCGATGCCAATGTTACTCACCTGATCGCTTCGGTCGCCTTGATGACCTTTGGTTCGGGCGCGATTCGGGGGTTTGCCATCACCCTGGGGGTGGGCATCCTGACCTCAATGTTCACTTCAGTTACGGCCACTCATGCGATTACCGCAAGGATCCATGGTGGCCGCAAGCTCAAGACGCTTTCGGTCTGAGAGGCCCACATGGAAATTTTCAATCCCAACAGTAATATCAATTTTCTCAGTTGGCGCCGTATCAGTATCGTGATTTCTATCGTGCTGGTTCTGGTCTCACTAGGCTTGATCCTTGGCCGTGGTTTGAATTACGGGCTCGACTTTACCGGCGGGGTGCTGGTTGAGGTGTCCTATGCCAAACCGGTCGATGCCAAGGATGTGCGCAAGGCGCTGCAGACCGGAGGGATCGACAATGCCCTGGTTCAGGGTTTAGGTGGTACCCGGGAGTTCACCATTCGCTTGCAGGTCAGCAAGGTCGACAAGAAAGCCGATACTGTTGCCACCAAGGTCATGCGCGCGTTGCATACCCAGCGTACCGATGTGTCCCTCAAACGTACCGATTTTGTTGGCCCTCAGATAGGTCAGCAGTTGCGCAACAACGGCATCATTGCGGTGGTCTTCGTGATCATCGGCATCATGGTGTACTTGGGTATTCGATTCGAGAAACGCTTTGCGGTTGCGGCCTTGATTACCGAAATCCATGATACCTTGCTCACAGTCGGTTTTTATGCGCTGACTCAGCGAGATTTCAACCTCACCGTGTTGGCCTCGGTACTAGCGGTGGTGGGTTATTCGGTTAACGACAAGGTGGTGGTATTCGATCGAGTGCGGGAACTATTTCGAATTACTCGCAAGGCCAGCGCCGAACAGGTTCTCAATCGGGCGATCAACTCCACCCTGTCACGTACCATCATCACTTCGTTGTTCACGGGGTTGGCGATGGGTGCCCTGTTCTTCTACGGCGGGCCTGCGGTGCATGGGTTTTCGATTACCATGCTGATTGGTATCGTCATCGGTACGCTATCGTCGATCTTTGTTGCCAGCCCGTTGCTACTCTGGCTGGGAATATCGAAGAAGGATCTGATGCCGGTAACCAAAAACGATCCGGAGCTGGCCCGTCGGCCCTGAATGGTAGGACTTGATCTGGCTGTGCTTTGCCATGCCCGTTGCCAGGCGGGCGTTGGCGTTCAGGGCTTACAGACAGTCGGTGGCTGGGAGGCCAGCTCGGCCTGCAGGGCGTTGCGCTGCTCGGGGGTGCCGAGGTTACGCCACAGACCGTGGAAAGATTCGCCGCTCAATAGCCCCTGGGCACAGGCCTGTCGAAGCAGTGGAGCCAATTTGAATGTCTCTGATGTCGAGGCTGGGGTGGTATTGGCCGCTCCGTGCCAGTCGGTAAAAAGCTTGGGTCGGTACACACCGATATTGCCAAACGTCAGACGCTGGCCAGGCACAGGCGTGATCTGACCATCAGGCTGCAGGTTAAAATCGCCCTGGGCGTGCCAGTCCGGGTTGGGGACCAGTACCAAGTGGGCCAGGCCCGCCGGTTCGCGGGGTAGCTGGGCGAAGTCGTAATCGCTGTAGAGATCGCCACTGACGGCTATAAATGCTTCATCGCCGCCCATTAGCGGCAAGGCTCGCCGTATGCCACCGCCTGTTTCCAAAGGCTTCGGTCCCTCAAAGCTGTAGCGGATACGCAGGCCCCAGCGGCTACCGTCCCCCAGCATAGCCGGGAACTGCTCGGCCAGATGCGAGGTATTGATCACCACATAGCGAACCTCCGCCGCAGCTAACCGCTCAAGCTGCCAAACGATCAAGGGTTTACCGTGCACGGCCAACAATGGCTTGGGAACGGTATCAGTAAGTGGGCGCATGCGTTCGCCCCGCCCGGCAGCTAGAATCAGGGCGCGGCGCATGATCGCCCCTCGCTCAGATCATGATTTCCGACGGCTCGTTGCAACAGGATCGCCAGGTCTCTGAAAGCGCTATCGTGGTGAGCCACCTCCAGTACATAGTTGAATACCCGGGGTAAATCGGCCAGGTAACTGGTTTTATCATCGCGGTAAGCCAGTCGGCAGAAAATCCCCAGAACTTTCAGATGTCGTTGCAGACCCATGCGCTCAAAAGCGCGCAGCAAGCTGGAGAGATTCCAGTCGTTGGGCAGCAGCTTTGCGAGCCGTAGTTGACGGTGGTAGTGCTCCAGCCAGGTGCCTACCCGATCCTGTGGCCAGCTCACGTAACAGTCCTTGAGTAGCGATACCAGGTCGTAGGTCAACGGACCTTGTACCGCATCCTGGAAATCGATGATCCCGGGACTGCGCTGCTCGGT
>CAYOLM010000152.1:0-4040 GCA_964404785.1 uncultured Mizugakiibacter sp. | reverse complement strand
GGCAAAGCTCCAGCGTTCCGGTGCGAATGATCCGCGTCAATGCGGCCCGCAACACGATGGCTGACGGTCTTCTCAGAGGGCCGAGGGGGTCAGGGGCCTCAGGTTTGGCCCCAACTGCGGTAAAGCCAGTGTTGTTGGCGGGCATGTCATGCTCCTTTCCATCAGTCAGCGTCAATTTTATGCGCTCCGTGCCTGCGCATCAGCAGTCTTTGCGGGGCGTGGGCGGGATGCCCGCCGAATCGTTTTTTCGCCCGGTACCGCACACCATCATTGTGCAGTTCATCCTCGTCATGCTCGTGGCTCCTGTGCCGATACCCATATCTACCGCCATGCCCGCTCCCGTGCCCCGGAACTCGTGAGTGACACCTTAGCTTTAAAGCCGATTTCAGAATTCTCACGTTGCCGCAGCAAGCTGAAACCTTCCAGGACTTCATCAATGCCGGGGGGCTACCTCAGGTTTGATCTATACCGCAGTTATTGCAAATCTCCAAACTCGACCAAGAGAAGGAGAATGACCCATGAAGAAATGTCAGAGTTTGAGCTATACGAAGTGGGATTGTAAGTACCACGTTTTTGCTCTGCTGGGAGAGTCTCAGGTCGCTGGCATTCTTGTCGCTGAGGATCGAAAAAGCCACCACCTGGGCGCCTGCCAGGAACTCGGTGAGTTGCTCGATACTCGTTAAGTCTTCGAGTTTCATGCTGGTTTTCATCCCCCAGCATGAACGGTTCCGCTGCCAGCTTCAGACTCATTTCATGTTAGAAACATGACACCCCCTTCAGACTCATTTCATATTGGACAAGGCTGGGCGTTGACAGGCTCAGGTGCTCGGGATAGCGTAACGCTTTCGTTAAATCTCCAAGGTGGCCCGCTGCAACAGCGGGTCGAGTGTGCGACATGGGAACGATACAAGTCACTTTCAGCCCCCGGCGGGGCATGTTCTGATTGCCAGCGCACGCCTTGTCGGTACCCATGTTGTGCTTACGGTCTTCGTTAGCTTGGCAGACCGTTCCCCCCGTAACCCAGTCAAAACTCTGCCTCCCAGCAGGAATTGTTTGCACAGGTCTTTCTGATGATCCAAATCACATTGCCCGACGGCAGCACGAAACCCTTCGAACAAGCGCCCACCCTGCGCGAGGTCGCTGAGTCGATCGGTGCCGGCCTGGCCAAGGCGGCCCTGGCCGGGAAGGTCGACGGGGTTGTGGTTGACCTGTCGCGTACGGTGGGCCGCGACGCAGCCATCGAGATCATTACTTCCCGGAGTCCCGAGGCACTGGAAATTTTGCGGCATTCCACCGCCCACTTGCTTGCGCAAGCGGTGCAACGCCTGCACCCGGATGCGCAGGTCACCATTGGCCCTGTGATCGAGAATGGCTTCTATTACGATTTTGCCTATACCCGACCCTTTACCCCGGATGATCTCCCGGCCATCGAACAGGAAATGCGCAAGATCGTGGCCGCCGCCATGCCGGTGACCCGCTCAGTATTGTCTCGTGATGCGGCCCGCCAATTTTTCAGTGCCAAAGGTGAGACATACAAGGCGCAGATTATCGCTACTATTCCGGCCGATGAAGACCTATCGCTGTATGCACAAGGGGAGTTCACCGATCTTTGCCGGGGTCCGCATGTGCCCAATACCGACCGTATCAAAGCCTTCCGTTTGATGAAGGTGGCCGGTGCCTACTGGCGTGGCGATTCGTCTAACGAGATGTTGTCGCGTATTTATGGCACGGCCTGGTTCAGCGACAAGGAGCTCAAGGCCTACCTGCGCATGCTGGAAGAGGCTGAGAAACGCGATCACCGGAAACTTGGCAAGGCGCTGGATCTATTCCACCAGCAGGAAGAGGGGCCGGGGATGGTGTTCTGGCATCCACGCGGCTGGGCCATATGGCAGGTTATCGAGCAGTACATGCGTGGCGTATACCGCCGCTCGGGATACCAGGAAGTGCGTGCCCCGCAGATCCTCGACGTATCGTTGTGGAAAAAGTCCGGTCACTGGGATAACTACGCCGAGAACATGTTTTTCACCGAGTCAGAGAAACGTAGCTATGCGGTGAAGCCCATGAACTGTCCGGGCCATGTGGAGATTTTCAAGTCACGGCTGCGCAGCTATCGTGATTTGCCGATCCGCTATGGCGAATTCGGCAGTTGTCACCGCAACGAACCTTCCGGGGCCCTGCATGGCTTGATGCGGGTACGCGCTTTTACCCAGGATGATGGGCATATTTTTTGTACCGAGGCGCAGATAGAATCCGAAGTGACCGCTTTCCACCGGCAGGCGATGCAGGTCTATGCCGATTTCGGGTTCCAGGATATCGCCGTCAAAATTGCCTTACGTCCGGATCAGCGGATCGGCTCGGATGCTATTTGGGATCGTGCCGAGGAGGCTCTGAGAGCAGCCCTTGGCAGTGCCGGGGTGGCCTGGCAGGAACTGCCCGGTGAAGGGGTATTCTATGGTCCGAAGATCGAGTATCACATGCATGACTCGATCGGCCGAGACTGGCAGGTCGGCACTATGCAGGTGGACTTCATGATGCCTGAGCGACTCGGTGCCGAGTATGTCGATGAACACTCCAAGCGGCAGCATCCGGTGATGCTGCATCGGGCCATTGTCGGTTCAATGGAGCGTTTCATCGGCATCCTGATTGAGCACCATGCCGGCGTTCTACCCACCTGGTTGGCCCCCGTCCAGGCGGTGGTGATGAATATCACCGATGCGCAGGCTGAGTATGTCGATAAAGTCGTTCATTTGCTCACTGAGCATGGGCTGCGCGTTATCGCTGATTTGCGTAGAGAAAAAATCGGCTATAAAATCCGTGAGCATACATTGCAACGCATTCCCTGGTTGCTGGTGGTCGGTGATCGCGAGCAGCAGGCGGATGCCGTTGCTGTGCGCGCATTGGATGGCACGGACCTGGGCAGTATGCTGTTGCAGGAATGTGTCGAAAAACTGGTTTCCGCGGTGAAGAAACACTGATCTGCGGGTAATTTTCAACTAATTTGGAGGATGTGGTATCGCTACTAGCAGCGATGTAAAAAGGCACCGGCGCAACCAGGAAATTCGGGTTCCGCAAGTTCGTGTCATTAATGCCGAAGGCCAGCAGGTCGGCATTCTGCCTCGTGATGAAGCGCTGGGACTGGCTGAGGCCGCTGGCCTTGATCTAGTCGAGATTCAGCCTTTATCCGAGCCCCCGGTTTGCCGGATCATGGATTTTGGAAAATTCAGGTTCGATCAGCAAAAGAAGTCTCAAGCTGCAAAAAAGAAGCAGCGGCAGATCGAAATCAAGGAGGTCAAATTTCGGCCTACTACAGATGTAGGTGATTATCAGATCAAGCTGCGCAATATTCTGCGTTTTCTTACGGATGGCGACAAGGTCAAGGTAACCATTCGGTTCCGGGGCCGGGAGCTTTCCCACAAGGAACTCGGCTTTGAACTGGCCCAGAAGGTACAGCAGGATGTCGCCGAGATGGCGGTGGTTGAGCAGTTTCCGCGCCTGGAAGGGCGGCAGATGGTTATGCTGATTGCCCCGAAGCAAAAAAGCTAATGCTTCCGTGAGAGGTCAATTCAAGCTAAACTGAACGACTTGATTGCGTGGATCGTGGTCATGACAAGCCGACCGGGGCAGGGATGGTAAGTACGGTGTAACCGTCGCCCAGGTCAGTCGAATAATACTGAATGGAACATTTTTATGCCCAAGATTAAAACCAAACGTGCCGCGGCGAAGCGTTTTCGCAAAACCGCAACAGGCCGTTTTAAGGCAGGACACGCCTTCAGAAGCCATATTCTGACTAAAAAATCGACCAAGTTGAAGCGGGCTCTGCGAGCCACCAACCATATCGATGCCTCCGACCAGAAGTCGGTAGCGCGAATGCTGCCCTACCTCTGAGGAGAATGGATTATGGCTCGAGTTAAACGAGGTGTCGTAGCACACCGCCGTCACAAGAAAATCATTGGCCAAGCGAAGGGCTATTACAATGCCCGCCGTAAGGTTTTCCGGGTTGCTAAGCAGGCCGTCACCAAGGCCCAGCAGTATGCCTATAT
>CAYOLM010000151.1:0-4074 GCA_964404785.1 uncultured Mizugakiibacter sp. | reverse complement strand
TCAACCGGCCATCATAATTGTCGCGAAACCGGACAAAGTAATTGACGCGAGACAGGTTCGGCGCTAATCAGGTAGAATTTTCCCCACCAGCCATTCCCGGAGTTAACACTTGGACAATCGGCCACTCGCCCACTTTGTGGTATGGCGCTCAGGAAAACGATCTCCTTGGGTACCTTGCAGTGAGCCAGCCAAACTCGGAAGAATATCAACAGTTCATCCCGCAACATCGCCCCCAGATCGTGTGTAGTACAATGGCAACCGTTACCTGTTCGACCCAAAGGGGATGCGGGATATCGATTACCGCAACCCCGAGGATTGCCAGGTATTGATCGATCACTCTTTCGCCTCGCGGCTAGCGACGTTCTCGCCGCATTTTGCGTAGCTAGCGGGACTTGGGTAGGGTGCCCATGTACTTGGACAGGATACCGAGCATCACTTCGTCCGCGCCGCCACCGATGGAAGTCAAACGGCTATCGCGGTACATGCGGGTGATCGGAGTCTCGTTCATGAAGCCCATGCCACCGTAGTACTGCAGGCAGCTGTCGGTCACTGCGCGCGACAGGCGTCCGGCTTTAAGCTTAGCCATTGAGGCCAGCCGGGTAACATCCGCACCTTGTACGTGCTCTTCGACCGCCCGATAGATCAGCGAGCGTAGCAGTTCGATCTCGGTCTGTAGTTCGGCTAAACGAAAATGGATGACCTGGTTGTCCAGCAATGGCTTAGCGAAGGCAATACGCTGACGAGTGTAGTCGATGACATCATCGATGGCTTTCTCCATGACCCGCAATACCGTCGCTGCCACCCACAAGCGCTCTTGCTGGAACTGTTGCATCTGATAGATGAAGCCCAGGCCTTCCTCACCGATACGGTAACGTTGCGGCACGCGCACATCCTCGAAAAAGATCTGTGCGGTATCTGAGGCCCGCATACCGAGCTTGTCCAGTTTGCGTGCAACATTCACGCCTTTACTCTTCATCGGCACAATGATCAACGACTTGTTCTTGTGCACCGGCCCGTCACTGGTGTTAGCCAGCATGCACATGAAGTCGGCCTGGGTACCATTGGTGATCCACATCTTGCCACCATTGATGACGTAGTCGTCACCATCCTTACGCGCATTGGTACGAATCGATGCCACGTCCGATCCGGCCCCAGGTTCAGACACACCGATGCAGGCGACGTATTCACCTGCAATGGCCGGCGCCAGGAACTCGTCACGCAACTCGTCCGAGCCGAATTGAGCCAGTGCCGGGGTGGCCATGTCGGTCTGCACACCCACAGCCATCGGGATGGAACCCCCATCGACTTCGCCCATAGCCTCGCAGAACACCAAGTTGTAGCTCCAATCCAGACCTATGCCGCCAAAGCGTTCGGGCTTTGTAATGCCCAGCAAGCCTTGCCCGGCCATTTTCTTGAACAATTCGTGCGCAGGGAAAATGCCTGCCTGCTCCCACTCGTCTACATAAGGATTGATTTGCTCGACAATGAATTTCTTGACCGAGGCCGACAAATTATTGTGTTCGGTGGTGAACTGCATCCGTGGATTCTCCTGGCCGCAGTGGCGTGTTGTATAGGTTAAGACATAGGCACGTAGTACTAACGAGCCCGAAACATCTGGTACGGGTGATAACTCATCGTTGTCACGATAGATTCTTCCCAAGTCCGACCAGTTCCTAGTCCTCGTTATCGGAGTAAATCCCCTGCAGTTGCGTACGCAGGATGTACTTCTGGATCTTGCCGGAGCCGGTACGTGGGAACTCGTTCATCATCCGAACCGCTTTGGGCACCTTGAATCTAGCCAGGTGTTGCCGGCAGTACTCGATCAAAGCCTCTTCACTAACATCGACACCAACCGCCAACACTACTGCGGCGGTCACCGCTTCGCCCCAGTGTGCATGGGGCATGCCGACCACTGCCGCATCGACGACATGCGGATGCGACAACAAGCAGAGCTCAACCTCAATTGAGGCAACATTCTCACCGGCAGTCTTAATCAAGTCTTTCTTACGGTCGATGAACCAGATCACCCCCTCTTCGTCCATCCAACCGATATCTCCACTGTGGAACCAGCCATACTTGAAATTCTGAGCGGTCTGCTCGGGTAGGTTGAGGTAGCAGTTCATGGCTTGTGGTCCGCGGTAGACAATTTCGCCGGTTTTCCCGCGTGGCAGCAAGTTACCGTCATCGTCTATGATGGAGACGCGTGTCATCGACATGGCCACACCCCATGAGGCCGCCCTATTATCCCATTGATGTTCCGGCAGTTGGAAGCAGGTCAGCGATGTGTACTCGGTCTGTCCGGAGCCCAGTACCACGTCGGCATTCGGCAACAGGGTATGGATCGCTTCCAAGCGCTCCCGTGACATTGGAGCCATGCCGTATATGGCGCGCGTAACACTACTAAAATCACGTCCCTTATCGGCAGACTCGGCCAACAGTGCGCCGTACATCATGGGTAGCATAAACACCGTCTTGACCTGATGTTGTTCAATCAGGTCGCCGGCTAGAGATGGATCAAAGCTCTGCATCAGCACCACGGTTGCCCCGGCGACCAGTGCCGGCAGGGTAATGGCGTTGAGCTGGGCACAGTGGAATAGCGGCAAGATACACAGTACCTTTGAACCCGGTTCGAATTTCTTTACCAGATTCACCGATAAGGTGGTGATAGTGACGGCTAGGTGGCTGGTCAGTACCCCCTTGGGTGAAGCGGTGATGCCACTGGTATAAAGCAGTTGGACCGCATCGCGATCTTTGATCACAACTGCCAATTCACTCTGCGCACCACTAGCCACAAGGGCATCGAACGTACCGGCTGATTTAGGTAAATCTGCATACGCACAACTACCGGTCCAGTACACATGGTGCAGATCAGGCAAATGCTCAGGAAGTGTCTTAGCCGCATCGGCCAGTACGCTGTCCACGATTAGAACCCGGGCATGGGTATCGCGCAGACAATAGGTGATCTCTTCTCCACTCAATGCCAGGTTGACCGGCGCACAGATGAGCCCGGCTTTGGCACAGGCAAAGTAGCTGATCAGCAGTTCGGCCGTGTTACGTGACATGACAGCAACCACGTCCTGGGAGGCCAGTCCGAGGGCGAGTAAAGCATGCCCTAAGCGATTGGCCTGCTCATTGAACTCACGATAGTTAATGCAACGCTCACCGTCGATAATCGCCAGCCGCTCCGGATACAGATCGGACAGACGGGAGATGATGTCACCAACACAAACGCGCTCGACCAGGTTGCGGTCAAGTTCAAGGTTAGGTGATGCGGAAATTTGCACGCCACTTGATTTCGATGACATCAGAATTACCCTCCTGCACGTTAGTCAATTATTGACCTGCAGGCAGGAGCTGTCTTGTGCCAACTAGCTGTCACTGAGGGACTCCCAAGACGGCAAGATTTACAGACTCATGTAGCTGTCAGGCTGCTGATCAAAACCCCTTTATCGAAACGGGATAAACCCAGATGCCGAAATTGGAGCCGTTCCGTCTGAACCCATCGATAGCGGACATCTTGGTCACTGATAACAGCAAGGGTCACTGCTCAGGTGTCGGTCGGAGAATCGTACCGTTGTTCAAGGATCGCTAGGTCTTTGAGTTTCATGCTGGTTTTCATTTTCCCATCATAAACAAAACGCCACCGGCTTGGCCTCGTCCCCAACTTGCTCCATGGTGGAAACACGGCCCCCGTCCAGACCCATTTCATATTAGGCAAGGCTGAGATGACGGACCAAGTTAGATAGATTGCTACGGATATAACTCATTGCCTTTCTGCGGCTAGACATCATGGAAATGTCACGGCTACAGCTTTGTTGTGAGTTTAGGGGGGGGCGTTGACTCTCCCCGTTAAGGCCCGGATAGGTGGGTGTTAGGCAGCGCGGAATGGCCATAACCGATTCGCTTTCAAGGCAACGTAGTAGCAGATGCGACCGTGGCGGGGTGATGTTCCGGCAGTCCCAAGCCGATTAGACCGGCCAGTGCGACGGTTCCAACCAATACCCACAGTGCGGTTTGGGGGCTGTGTAGCGCCGGAATCAAGCTGAATACAGCCAGTAGAACGGCAGCTAGGCC
>CAYOLM010000150.1:0-4086 GCA_964404785.1 uncultured Mizugakiibacter sp. | reverse complement strand
GGGGAGCAGGATGAGGTGGTCGATCCGCAGGCCGTCTATGACCTGGTTGATCGACTCGATGAGCCGCCACTGCTGTTACGTATTCCCGACACCGGGCATTTTTTTCATCGCCGTTTGATGGATCTGCGCGGTGGAGTACGTCATGCAGTGCGTGACTGGCTACCCCCTTTGCGTACACATGGCTGATCCGACAGCTGCGTTGTACTCGCCCAGTGAACTTTATGCCCAAGGCGTAGCCCGGCGCGACTGGCAAGAAGATGTCGCCCAACAGGCGCTGCTGCCACAGCTAGACAGACTTTGGCACGAGCTGCAGAGTGCTCCGACAAGTACCAGCTTACGTGGTCTGTGGCGCCGTTTTCACAGTACCCAACGTGCCGTGAATGGCTTGTATCTATGGGGCCGGGTAGGGCGGGGCAAGACTTTTCTGATGGATTTGCTGGTGCGTAGCTTGCCTGAGGAACAGGTTGAGCGTTGGCATTTTCATCGCTTCATGGCCGAGGTCAGTACCGAGTTGCAGCAGCTCGGCGAGATTCGTGATCCCCTTGAACAGGTTGCCGATGCCTATGCGCGGCGGGCGCAGGTACTGTGTCTGGATGAGTTTTTGGTCAATGATATCGGTGACGCGATGCTCCTGGCCGGCTTGCTACAAGGCTTGTTTGATCGTGGCGTGAGCTTGGTGACTACCTCCAATACCCGCCCCCAGGATTTATATCGGGACGGTTTGCAGCGGGCCCGTTTCGAACCGGCTATCGCATTACTGCAACAACACTGTGTTGTGTTGGAGCTGGCCTCCGAGCGTGACTGGCGTTTGCGAGCACTGCGCCAGGCGCCGACCTGGCTGACGCCTATGGGGCATGAAGCAGAGCGGCATCTGGGCCAGATCTTTGCCCGTCTCTCCCAGGGTGGCGGTAAGCGAGGTAGTGAGCTACGGATTCTTGGGCGAACCATTCCCTGTCGGGGTTTGGCCTCACAGGTGAGCTGGTTTGATTTTTCGGCATTGTGCGATGGGCCGCGCTCGGTCGCCGACTACATCGAGATCGCCCAGCACTATGACGCGGTATTGTTGTCCGCCGTGCCCCAGTTTACGGTTGAAAGTGAAGATCCTGCACTACGCTTTGTGCGCCTGGTCGACGAGTTCTATGATCGTCGGGTGAAACTGATCTGCACCGCAGCCACCGCCATTATCGATCTGTACGATGGCCAGCGCCTGCGGGCCGAATTTGCCCGTACCGAAAGCCGCCTGATCGAGATGCAAAGTGAGGACTATCTGGCCAAGGAACATCGGCCCTGATTCCGATACCGTTATTGGTACCGCTATTGCACCAAATCCAGGGTAGTCGCTCAGGTTCTCACAAATGCGTGAATGGCTGGTTTCGGGAGTGGTTTTGAGGTGCTGAGCAATGCTTGTTTCTCCTTCTGTTGCCCTGTTTCTAGCCGCTGTTGTCCTGGCCGTGCATATTGCGATCATCGCCTTCAATGTACTGGGGCTGGTGTTGATCCCGTGGGGAGCCTGGCGCGGTTGGCAATGGATCCGCCGGCCATGGTGGCGTCTGGCTCACCTGTTTGCACTCAGCATCGTGGCGCTGCAGGCCCTACTCGGACGGGCTTGTTTCCTGACCTTATGGCAGGATCATTGGCTAGCTCTGGCGGGGCGGCAAACCGGGCATCAGCCATTGATCCAGGGCTGGATTGACCGTCTGTTGTTCTGGCCAATGCCGCTGGCGTTCTTCGCTGTGCTGTACGTGCTGGTGTGGGTGTACGTGATATGGCTTTGGTACC
Organism: uncultured Mizugakiibacter sp.; assembly: GCA_964404785.1. Taxonomy (GTDB): domain Bacteria; phylum Pseudomonadota; class Gammaproteobacteria; order Xanthomonadales; family Rhodanobacteraceae; genus Metallibacterium. The sequence continues at coordinate 2,307 of CAYOLM010000150.1, read as the reverse complement.
AGGTGCCGCCACACTGGCGCCGCTGACTGGCATGATCCAGATTAGGCGATACACTGCAGCTTATGTCTGAATAAGCTGGCAAGACATTCATTGTCGTTACAGAGGAGAGGGCGGGCAGATGTCCTCACGGAAGTCGGTCGGGCTGGAAGGAAAACCCCCAAGCGGATTCACATCGTGGCTGCGTGGCATGCGCTGGTTATTGTTGCTGAGCCTGATGCCGATTCTCTGGCTAGTTGATATCACCTATTTCGGCGAAAGCTGGCTGGATTTGCCGAATGAACGGGTCCTGTTGGCATGGTTTTTGGGCGGTCTGGTGATTGTTCTGGCTGGTCTTACTCTGGCATTGGCGCGTGAAGCTCGACTGCGTACCGCAATGCTGCGTGATGCGGAGCGTGAGGGACAGCGTTTTCGCGAGATTCAACGAGTCTCGAAGATGGGCTATTGGCAATACTATCCGGATGAGGATCGACTGATCTGGTCAGACGAGCTATTGCAAATGGTGGGTATCGAGCGCGATGCCTTCGGCAACCATATCGAAGATTTTCATCGTTTTCTGCACCCTGATGATCGTGAACGTGTGGATCGCGTGCACAGCGAGTCGATCCGTACGCAGCAACGGGTCGAGTTGCGGTTTCGCATCGTGCAGCAGAACGGAAGTATTCGGCACATTGATGAATCCAGCGAGGTACGGCAACTTCCCAGTCGGCGCGTCCTGGTCACCGGGGTCTCGCGTGACGTCACGGTGTTGGTGGAAGCAGGTGAGCGGGCCTTGCAGCAGGCTGAGCAGTACCGGTTCCTGTTTGCCCATAATCCCATGCCGATGGCGGTCTATGATCGACAGACCCGGCGTATTCTGGCGGTGAATGATGCAACCCTGAACCTGGTTGGTTATGACGAGGCCAGCCTGCTGGCCATGACCGCAGAGCAGGCCCTGACAGTCGAGGAACGAACCCGTTTTGCGCAATACCTGGCCAGCGTTTCATCCGGGCATGTGGACGGCGGCGTGTATGGAATACTCTGCCAGAACGGCAAGGTTCTGCAGTGCCATTTCTATGGGCAGAGTATTCGCTTTCGTGGCCATGATGCCCGCATGGTGTTAATGGTTGATGTGACGGTGGCACAGCAGGCTCGGCAAACCCTGGAAAGACATGAGCGGATGTATCGCGAGTTGCTGTTGCAGCTTCCTGCCCCGTTGCTGTTGTGTGCTGAAGACAAGATCAGACTGGCCAATACGGCAGCTGCGGCACTGCTCGGCAGCAGTGATGTGGCGCAACTGATCGGGCAAAAACTCGAGCGGTTTATCGAGGCTTCGGCACTGGCAACTTGTCATAAGTTGCACGAGGAAAACCGCTTTACCTTGAGTAGCCGAATCCACCGTCTGGATGGTGAAGGCAGCGACGGCGAAATATCGGTGGCACGCTATCAGACGGCGGAACTGGATGGCTTTCAGATGTTGCTGCGTGATCTGGGGGCCGAGCGCAGGCTGCAGGCGGAGCAGATCGAACGCGAAGCTTTTTTCCGTTTGTCCGCGGATGGATTTTGTATTCTTGACGCGGAGTTACGCTTGATCCAGGTTAATACTGCGCTGGGCCGCATGCTGGGAGTCAATTCACTCCAAGCCCTGGAAGGTCGGCTTTTCTATGACTTCTTTGAGGATCAGAATGCGACCCGTTTGCGAGATTTAATTAGTCGCCTTGAGGTGGGTGCCACAGTGAGCGCATTCGAGTGCTATATCGGCAATGGCAGCTCTGATGTCTGGGTTAATTTGGGCCTTACCAGGCCGTATGTCGAGGCCTGTTACGTGGTGGTGCGGGACATCACCCGTCAGCACCGCGCCGAATCTGAAGCCAGGTTGCTGCAGCGCGCGGTGGAAGCTGCAAACAACGGTATCGTATTGATGAAAGCGGGTGAGGACGATCTGCCCCTGGTGTATGTCAATCCGGCCTTTACCCAGTTTACCGGCTATCAGGTTCATGAAGTACTGGGGTGCGATCTGCGCTTTCTCAGCCGCGATGATCAGGATCAACCGGGTCTGGATATTCTGCGCCAGGCGCATGCTGCAAAGCATTCAGCGGGGGCTGAGTGTCGCAACTATCGCAAGGACGGCAGCCTATTCTGGAATCGCGTGTATATCTCACCGGTGCGGGATACCGAAGGTAATCTGACTCACTGGGTTGGTGTGCAACAGGATATTACCGAAGAGCGCGCCCGGGAGGAACAACTGAACCGCCAGGCCCATACCGATGACCTGACCGGTTTGCCCAACCGTCGTGAAATGTTGCGAAATATGTGCGAGCGGCTTCCCAG
>CAYOLM010000149.1:2165-4107 GCA_964404785.1 uncultured Mizugakiibacter sp. | reverse complement strand
GTATTCGTTCATCACCTCTTGGGGAGTGCTGAGTGGAGTAATGGCGCGAATGCGCAGGTCATCAGTAGGCTGGGACATGGTAGGGGTTCCTAGTTGGGTGGTGGACCCTAGGCAGCCATGAAAAAAGCCGCCAGTGGTCACTGGCGGCTGTTCGGGAATCTTGTGTGATCGGTGCTTTACATCGATCGAACCCGGGCCTCCGCCAGTGGCTTCAGATAGCCGTAAAACCAAAAGTAGCGGTGGAGGAGGGTGGTGTTCATGGGTCTATTGATAGCACAAGCATCCGCTTCTGCATAGAAGCCGATGTCACGGCAGTTCCACCGCATCGGTGCATTTGATTGCACGACGTGGAAATCATAAACATCCTTGTTCATGTCGCGCTTTGTGGATGTCGTATCTGGCCCTGGCCATGCACCACAAAGCGTTCGACGGTGAGGGACTCCGCCCCCATCGGCCCGTAAGCATGCAGACGGGTGGTGGAGATGCCAATTTCTGCACCCAGTCCAAGTTCACCGCCATCGGAAAATCGCGAAGAGGCATTGACCATCACCACCGCCGAGCGCAACCCTTGCACGAATTGCTGGGCAACGGTTTCGTTACGGGTGGCGATAACTTCGGTGTGATCGGAACCATATTGGTGGATGTGGGCGAGGGCATCGTCAAGGCTGTCGACCACACGCACTGCCAGTATCAGATCGAGATATTCAGCGGCGTAGTCCTCATCCGTCGCTAGATGGGCTTGCGGGAGCAGTGCGCAAACACGTGGGTCACCGCGTAATTCAACCCCGTGTGCGAGTAGGGCGGCGGCGGCCGAGGGCAGAAAGCTGGCGGCAATATCGGCATGAACCAGCAAAGTTTCCAGGGCATTGCAAACCCCCGGCCGGGTGGTCTTGCCGTCAATCAGCAGACGCTGTGCTAGCGCCGGATCGGCATCAGCATCTACGTACAGATGGCATACACCCTTGTAATGCTTGATAACCGGCACCCGTGAATGTTCGACGACGAAGCGGATCAGGCCTTCGCCACCACGTGGAATCACCAGATCGACGATGTCGTTCAGTTGGATCAGTTCGAGAATACTTTCACGGCGCAGATCATCCAGCAGGGTTATGGCGGCGACTGGCAAACCCTGTTGGCTCAGGGCTCGTTGTAAAGCGACAGCAATGGCCCGGTTGGAATGAATTGCTTCCGAGCCACCGCGCAGGATCACGCCATTACCGGCTTTGAGACATAATGCGGCGGCATCTGCGGTGACGTTGGGTCGTGCCTCATAGATCATGGCGATGACCCCCAATGGCACCCGCATGCGCTCCACTCGCAGGCCATTGGGCCGGGTTTCACTACGGGTAATCTGGCCGACCGGATCAGGCAGTTCGGCGATGCGTCGCAGGGCTCGGGCCATATCATCGAGTCGTGTTGCATCCAGACGCAGCCGATCCAGCATTGCGCTGCGAACACTCTTAATTTGTGCCGCACGCAGGTCTTCAGCATTGGCAGCGAGGATAGCTTTGGAATCTCCTTGCAAAGCTTCCGCCATGGCGTACAACAACCCGGTCTTGGCTGCACTTGGCAGCATGGCGATCTGTTGTGCCGCCGCGCGGCAATCCAGTGCGAGTTGTTTGATATTCATTGATTAACAGCCGGGTCGTTCAGTATGACCATATCATTGCGATGCACCACGGTTTCGCCGTAGCTGTAACCGAGGACAGCCTCAATTCGGTGACTGTGTTCGCCAGCGATCTGAAAAATTTCCCCCGTCGCATACTGGCTGATACCGCGAGCAATACGGTGGGCTTCGTCGGGGCCAACAATATCAACCACATCACCGCGTGAGAACCTCCCTTTCGTACCCATGATGCCACTCGGCAACAATGATGAGTGGCCATCAACCAGCGCATGCACGGCTCCGGCATCGACTTGAATGGTCCCGGATACCGAAGGG
>CAYOLM010000149.1:0-2065 GCA_964404785.1 uncultured Mizugakiibacter sp. | reverse complement strand
AACCAGCGCATGCACGGCTCCGGCATCGACTTGAATGGTCCCGGATACCGAAGGGGTATGTTTGAGCCAGTGCTTGCGGGCCTGCAGGCGGGTGTGGTCGGCGCACAAGCGGGTACCACGCAGGCAGTTATGTTCGAGTAGAGCTAGCGTTGCATGATTGCGTCCGTTGAACAATACGGTCTCAATGCCGCCAGCAGCGGCCTTTATCGCCGCCTCGATTTTGGTACGCATTCCACCGGTTCCCACGGCACTGTCCGTATCACTCGCCATGGCCGATAAGCCCGGGGCACTGGCCTGCATAATCTCGATGGGTTTAGCCGCAGGATCAAGGCCTGGATGAGCGGTATACAGCCCATCAACATCGGTGGCGATCAACAGTAATTCGGCGTCGATCAGCACGGCAACGAAAGCGGCCAGATTATCATTGTCGCCAAGTTGTAGTTCGTCCACGGCGACTGTATCGTTTTCATTCACCACCGGCAACGCGCCAAGCATGAGTAATTCGCATAGGGTGGCGCGGGCGTTGAGATAGCGGCGGCGATTGCGTAGGTCATCATAGCTGAGCAGAACTTGGGCGACCGGGCGATCGAACAGGCTTTGCCAGAGCGCAATCATCGGAGTTTGACCTAGCGCGGCGAGAGCTTGTTTGGCGGCCAAGCCATCGCTGGCATTGGGTTGCCTGCGCAACAAAGAACCTCCAGCTGCCACGGCACCGGACGAGACCAGTACTACTTCACGCCCATGGGCGTGGCAGCTGGTAACAAACCGAGCCAGGCCCAGAGCGTAGCGGGGACTCAGACTATCGCCATCGCCGGCCAGCAGGCTGCTGCCGATCTTGAGCACAGCACGCTTGAAATCGGGTAAGGCCTGCTCGTGGAATTCATGCGAGGTTTCGACCTGGCTTTCCACAGATGGAATCACGGTCTCGTTATGGCTCATGGCCTATCCCGGCTCGACGTGTTCAACACCTATTGCTGATGCTGAGAGGCAGCGTATCATGCACTGCAGCATAAAGCAGGCGAACGCCAAAATTGGCATTTTGCCGCTGCGTCGCCAGAACTGCACAAGAACTGAAGATAAGGGACTCTGCCCCGGATCCACAAGTTTTTTAGACTGGATCGTTGGTTATGCGCAACAACTCTGTCAAGTTTGTACAGCTGATAAATCTAAATATCAATCACTTTCAGACGCGTAACCGTCTCGCGACAAGTCTTCTTTTGACTCGTCCGAAAGAGTTGTTTTTTGTAAAACTTGTAAGATTCGGATCTGGCTTATACGTTTATGATTTGTTCAGATACAGACCTACATTTGTGTAGACGCCTACCTATACTTAGACATGGAAATCGCGGGGTTCGAGTGGGATAACGGCAACTGGCCGAAGTGTGGGAAGCACGGCGTGTCCCGTGAGGAAATCGAGCAGGTATTGCTTGGCAAGCCTGCCGTGATGGCCGATCCATTCCCCGACGAACCGCGCATGCGGGTCATCGGGAAAACCGAAGCCGGGCGCTATGTCTTTCTGGTACTCATGCTTCACGGGATCGACGGCCAGACCTGGCTTCGCCCTATCAGCGCCCGCTACATGCACCAGAAGGAGATCAACCACTATGAGCGCCAAATCTAAACCCATGCCATCGCTGCGTAGCGATGCAGCGGCTGAGAAATTTACCGCTGAGGAGGATCTGAGCCAGTACGACCTTTCAGCCTTCATCCCCATGCGCTTCGAGATCACCCGGAAGGATGCCGCGCTTAACATGCGGCTGCCGGGTGCGTTGCTGGAAGCACTCAAGGCCAAAGCTGCACGCAAGGGCGTGCCCTACACCCGCTATGTGCGGATGTTGCTGGAAGCCGACATTGCCAAGTCCCGTTGAGGATCACACCTTGCGATCTGGTGACAGGCGCGTGCGCACCTACGGCACAAGGTGGTCAGCGTGGTGCCTGTGGATAAGTCCAAATTAGGATTTGTGAGTCCCTTTTTGTTGATGACTGCCTGGCTGCTGATTTTTTTATTTTATTTTTTTTAAGGTTCAGGATGTACGGCAGAGTGTTTTCTGATGCCCGAGCCAAA
>CAYOLM010000148.1:0-4107 GCA_964404785.1 uncultured Mizugakiibacter sp. | reverse complement strand
GGACCGGACATGCTCTTGCACGGCCTTGGCCAACTCTTGGAATAGGGTGCTGGTGGTGCGGCCACAGCCAGGGCAAGCACTGACCATGGGGGTGAAAGCTCGTAACCCAATGGTCTGCAGAATTTCCTGAGCCACCACCACTTCACGGGTGCGCGATTCTCCTGGCTCTGGGGTCAACGAGACGCGAATGGTGTCGCCAATACCCTCTTGTAACAGCACGGCTAACGCAGCTGTCGATGCGACAATCCCTTTTGAACCTAGACCCGCTTCAGTCAAACCGAGATGTAGAGCGTAATTGCTGCGGGCCGCCAGATCGCGATACACCGCAATCAGCTCCTGAACACCTGAAACCTTGCACGAGATGACGATACGATCCCTTGATAGACCTATCTGCTCAGCTCGTTCTGCCGAGTCGAGTGCCGAACGAATCAGCGCCTCACGAGCTACGGCCGATGCCTCCCAGGGAACTGACCGGGTATGATTTTCATCCATGAGTCTGGCCAGCAATGCCTGATCGAGCGACCCCCAATTCACTCCGATCCGGATCGGACGCTGATACCGCAAGGCCGTCTCAATAATGGCCGTGAATTGCGTATCCTTGCGTTTGCCAAACCCGACATTACCTGGATTGATTCGATACTTGGCAAGTGCCTCGGCACAGGCAGATTCTTGCGCCAGCAACTGATGCCCGTTGTAGTGAAAATCACCGACCAGGGGAACATCCACACCCATCATGTCCAGGCGATCACGAATTTTTGCCACGGCGGTAGCCGCTGCGGGAGTATTGACTGTAATCCGTACCAGCTCTGAACCACTGCGTGCCAGCTGAGCAACCTGACGCGTGGTAGCGTTCACGTCAGCGGTATCGGTATTGGTCATCGACTGAACCACAATCGGTGCATCACCACCAATCCGGACCTTGCCTACAGCTACAGCCACACTTTTGCGGCGTGCTGCAAGCTGCAAACGAATCGGATCCTTGCAAGGGATTGGGGTCATGGGTAAAACACCATGTCGATATCAGACATGCGGCCCTGTTGAGTCCGTATTCTGCAAATCGATGCGTAAATAGGAAGCAGAGATGGTAGCGTACCGGCTGTTTTCAAAAAGCTGGGCGGAAGGCGATGGATGCCAATCACTGGGGTCATCAGGCACATTCAGTTCCAGAACCTTTGATTGTTGGGTAAAAAGATTGGAAACAAACAGCGTAGGCCTGTCGTCATCATGACAATACAGAGCGCGTACTGAAACCCCTGGCAACCCTTTGCTGTCGGCAGCCCGAACTGCTGCAGCCAAGGCATGTCGAGCCAGTAGTTCTACCCCGGTTTCAATTTGTCCCGGTGCAGTTACCCGTAACCAACGAATCACTCCAATCATCCATTCTTTGCGGGCTTCCATTTCAACCGGTAAAGCCAGTGCCACCAACTCGCCAACCTTAATACGCGTTGCCGTATCAAACGGCCACTGTAATCGATAACCGCCAAGGCCTTGATCCAACACTTCAGTCTGCCATATGACTAACCCGGCGCTACCCCCATGAGAGGCCCACGAAGCTCCCGGCTCCTGCGAATCCAAGGAAATGCCAGCACCATGAATTTGAACCATAAATTCATCGAAATTACTACCCTCCGCCAAAGCGCGATGAACACTGTGCAAACCCACCACCGCCTCCAAACAGTGTCCAGCAGGCAGACGCTGGCGATTACGGGCCGCTACACCACACCACGCCACTAACAGGCGATCGATGAAGGGACGAGAGAATTCGTGATCCTTATCGTTGATCCTGAAATGCAGAGTTTGGGTTCCAGCGGGAGGTGACTCGATATTCTTGTTGATCAGCTCTTGCACCGGCACTACGTCGATGCTCAATCCACCCGGGCGTCCGCTTACCCGCTCCTCAGGTAAATAGCCCGGCCCCCCGTCGGTACCTGCATCTACGGCAATCCCTGCTTCAAGTCCCTCTGCCAGATGGCAATGCGGTGCCAATGCTTTAGTCAGTGCAAACGCATCGTTCATTTCCGGAATAGTAAGACCATAGGGATTGCCCAACGCAAACAAAAGCAGATGAGCATAGCGGTCGCGGCAACTGACTTTTTCACGTTTAACCGAAACGGGCCTGTCGTGCAAACTGAGCAGTATCGAGAAAGCATACAAAGCATGTGCATGCGCCCAGAACCGATCGGGCAGCTTGCTGTACAAACGATGCTGCCAATGCATGCTCCAACCCAGGTGGGCCAAAGCCAACAGCAGCACTTCAGCGATCAGTTTCTTACCCATGAATGGCAATTTGCCCTTGGGTGCGCACAGCTCATGAAGAGCCAGCGAGTAGCCTCGCGCCAGCAGCGTATGCATATCAATGGCGGTGGTCGCCATGTGAAACTTTACTTTGTTCAGAGGAAAAGATTCACTGATAATTTGTCGCTCGAAACCGCTATCGAGTTGCAGAACCGTACGGCGCATGATGCCCAATGTCTCGACCCGGTCCTGTCCCGTGCAGATCGTATGCAGATGCTCATGCAGCAGCTTGCTCAACTCACGCGAAGCGAGTTCCGGGTTAGCAAGTGGTAGCTGCACGATGCGCTCGCTCATACCCCGGACACTGGAGGGAAAAGAACCCGTCGCGGGATGCCGTGTTCCCAACCCGGCCACCAGCGCTGCGTACGCTTGAACTATATCCATAACCCTTTTAACCCTTCCTCATGCAAGGCCCGTTTATAAGCTGTGGCAGACCCGATCACCGAGACATTCCAAGTAGCATCTTCGCTATTTTTTACCCAGCGGCTTATCGGAGAGAAATCCGGCGAGTCAAGATATGCAGACGCTTGGTTAAGGGAAGCTCCTACTTCCTGGTTGTTGTATTGTGCCACATAGCTCGCTGCTGATTGAGCGGCTCAGCGTACCGAAAAGTACCTACCCCAGCCGATATCCTTAGGGAACCTCTCAAAAGCGTCACGAGCGGGCCGAGTGCCAGGAGTCGTGGAGTAAGTAGCGCGACCTATCAAGTGGGTAGGCACGGCGCGAACGAGCCCACCACACTGCCAGCGGTTCGTGCCGTAGGTTTTTAGAGGTTTCCTTCATTCATGCTGCCCATGCCGAATCGAGATCCATGCCTGCGAGCCCAGGCTGAAGCTGCCTTGGGAAGGACTACGGGCGCGCCTCTGAGTACCGGCAATAAGGTCGATCTGCTGATCGATGCACCCCAACACTACGCCTGTTGGCAGGAGGCAATTGCCGGGGCCAAGCATAGTATTCGTTTGGAAAACTACATTTTCGCTAACGACTCGGTTGGCCAAGACTTTTTGAGGCTGCTATGTGAACGAGCCCGAGCAGGCCTGCGGGTATGCCTGGTTATAGACTGGCTAGGTGCTCAGAACTTTAAGGGTGGGCGCTTCTGGAAGCCTCTTTTGCAAGTGGGTGGTGAAGTACGTTTCTATAATCCGGTTCACTTCAGCGAACCGTTCGGCTGGATTAGTCGGGATCACCGTAAACTGTTGGTCGTGGATGGTCAGTGGGCTTCGGTGTCGGGGGTCTGCATCGCTTCCCAATGGCTGGGTCAACCACACCGTGGTATTGCGCCATGGAGAGATACGGGTGTAGTCATCAGAGGACCCGCCGTATATGAGCTGATCCAGGCCTTCGAATCGACCTGGGCCAGCTTGGGAGAATCCGCACACATTCAGGATCCCGAGCTTACCGAGCAGGGCACGGTTGCCTTGCGGGTCATTGCCAGCACCCCGGCCAGTGCCTCAATGTTTCGGCTCGACCATCTGGTAGCTACTCTGGCCGAACAAAGACTATGGATTGCCGATGCGTACTTTGTGGCTATGCCCTCTTACGTTCAAGCACTTTCCGCCGCGGCTCGCGACGGCGTAGACGTACGCCTGCTGATTCCTGGAAGCAGCGATTTGCGAGCCGTTGCTGCCGTTGGCCGTTTGGGCTACCGCTCGCTGCTTGAGGCGGGAGTTCGCGTATTCGAGTGGAATGGTTCGATGATGCATGCCAAGACAGCAGTCGCCGACGACCGCTGGAGCCGGATCGGCTCATCGAACCTCAATATTTCAAGTTGGCTTGCCAACCTGGAGATTGATGTGGCGATCGAAGACCTAG
>CAYOLM010000147.1:0-4129 GCA_964404785.1 uncultured Mizugakiibacter sp. | reverse complement strand
CCAGCGTACCCCAGGAATGGCTAACGGTGATCCGCGAATTCGGTGGCGAGATTCCGGAGACTTATGGTGTGCCGGTCGAGGAGATCGTGCGTGGTATTCGCAACGGGGTGCGCAAAGTCAATATTGACACCGACATTCGCCTATCGATGACCGGCGCGATGCGTAGGTTCTACGCCGAGAGACCCACGGATTTCGATCCGCGTAAACCGCTTGCAGCGGCGAGAGTCGCCGCCAGTGATATTTGCAGGCAACGTTTCGAGGCTTTCGGTTGCGCCGGAAAAGCCTCGCATATCAAGCCGTTACCTTTGGAATCTATGGTAAAATATTACTTAAGCTGAGATTTTCCAGCGGACTTGTCCTGTTCGTTCCATCCGCGGGTGGAGCTTCAAGCAACAGTCTGATTTTTTGTGCCAACGGCTAACGGCTCATTGGGTTGCATGAAACGATATTCAATATTTTGTCTATTTGACATAATATACATTTGTGCAAGTTAAATACGGGTCCTATAAGGTGATGCGCTTATTGTTGTCATCCCTGGCGTAGACCCGGGATCCACGGTGGATCAGTCGCAGCGGGTGAATGGCCGTTTGCGGTAAGCGTAGCCTGGATGGAGCGTGAGCGTAATCCGGGATGCAAGGATACCGAAAATGGCTTCCCCGGATTCCACTTCGTTGCATCCGGGCTACGGCGCAGTCGCCAGATTCCCGCCTACGCGGGAATGACGAATGGGGGTGTGGCGGTGGCTTGTCCATTGCCGCGGGTTGCGGTGCCTTTGTGTGGTTATCCCATGCGAAGCGCAATGCTTTTCATGTCATCCCGGGCGTAGACCCGGGATCCACGTGCTGGCGGCACCGCCCGAGCGAGCCTCATACGTGATCCGGGCCGAGTGGATTTTTGCCTGCGCTGGATTGGCGAGAAGGTAAATGCTTATTTCGTGGCGAATCGATAAGGAGACGAGTCGCGACTGGTATCCACACCCGCTCCAATTGCCTAAAAAGTCTCTACCCTTTACATACTCGGCCAAGGGTAATCCGCGGCATGGCCATGGCGGGTTCCAAACAATTTCGAGTTTTTAATAGATTTCCCGGAAGAAGATCTCATAGGGTGAGCCTTCGTACAGCCCAAACACAGCAAGTGCCTGCGGATCCTGCAGCGTGTTGGAGTTGCTCCAGTTGTACTGTAACCAACTCGGTACTTGCGCGGTGACTTTCACGCTGCCGGTATGGCCCGCGCCGGGTGCCGACAGACTCAAATTGAACACCCCGGCTGTCGACGGTTGGCTCAGCGTGGCTTGGGTCGACCCGGCGGTTAATCCACCCTGAAAATTAGCTAACGACACGCTGATCCCCGAAGTGCAGGCATCCGCTGTATTGGTCACAAAGCCATTGCTGCTGTCCTGATAATACTGCGCCTGCATGGGTATCGGCAGCGCCAGCAACTCCGATCCATAGGCATTTTTCAAGCGGATGCGCCCATAGCGCATCGACGGGCCAGCACTGAAGGGGATGGCAGAGAATAGCAGCGGATTCGGGGTGCTCTTGACGCCATCAAGATCTACTATCTGCTGCGACAAAGTAGGTGATGCATTGAACGGGGCTATGGGTGGCGCTGGTGGTGCGGGGCGGCTATAGGTGAGCCCTGCCCCAGCGCTGAAAGTTAGCGTTGCCACCCCTGGTGAAGGGTTGGCAATCAGCGGGTTGGCACCGTTCAGTGTGAGCCCGGTGATATCGAGCGGATGACCCGTGTCGGTATAGGCCGTGGCCGGCAAGCTCGAGTTGGTGAGGCGAAACCAGTTACCACCCCCTTGGGCAGTAAAGTTGCGGTAATTTTTGGTGATAGCATTCTGGACGTTTTCCGCCGTAAGCGTCGCCACTGGCCGGATCTTGTACAGAAATGCTTGTCCAAGATAGGTAAAGCCGGGGTTCGAGCTGGTACAAGCGGTGGCGAATTGTGGAGTGTTAAGTGAAACCGTAAAATGATCCGGGATAAACCGCCCCACCGCCGTACTCAGCCCCCCAACGACCGCGTTGGCGCTGCCGAGGTAATTCGTAACCGTGGTCTTGAGACTCACACTGCCGACTTCGGAATACGACATCTTTGTATTGGTCGCACTACCCGCATTCCAGAGCGACTGGGCAATGTTCCCTCCAGCAAGGATACCGAGCGTGCCCTGGGCAGGCGCGAAGGGAGCGACCGCGGACAAACCCGTTACCGAGGCAAAATTAGGGGTCACGGCCCGACCGGCGGCGCTTACCGGCCCGGTGGGCACGCCGTTGGCGGGATCACCGCTCTGCCACCGTATGGCTTCAAGTGTGACACTAAACGGCCGCCCCGCGGCGGTGAACACGGCCGCGGCAGGCGTGGTGCCCCCGGGGTTGGCCGTACCTCCTGCCTGGATCGCGGAGAACGCAAGCGCGAACGGACGCACAGTCAGTATGTTGGAAGAGCCAATAATGGGGCGTGGTGCGCCGTTAGTATTCTTGGCAAAGCCGCTGCTGTTATCCTTAAAGTCGATGCTGTATTGGCCCACATCGGCGGTCGCCAGGCTGAAGGTAGCAACCCCGTTGGCGAAGGCAATGGGGAGGTTGTTGGTCGCCGGTGCGGCAACACCAAGCGTAACGCCGGAAACCTTGGGAGCAATTCCACCCGGATCGCTGGCCGTGCGCTGGATCCAGGCTTTGACCGCGGTGACGTTGTAGCCCGGGGCCGGCCCACAGCTCCCGGTCGTCGGGTCGCGGCGAATCATGTCAACCCGGAATGCTCCCGGCCGTCCGGCCACCACCACCCCTACCCCGTCGACCGGCGGCGCGGTTTGGATAAACACGAAAGCGTTGTCGCGAAATTGGATAGTGCCGCTCTGGCCAACAATCGTTCGGGGAGGCTGAGCGGTTACCAGGGTGCCGTTGATCAGCAAATTATCAGCGTGAACATCAGCAAGTGCAAATTGCGCCGTACCATTGTCCCCGGCGGCGTACTGATAGGTTGCCGTGCCGCTGTCCGCCGTGCCGGGGGTAAAGGCGCCGTTGCCAGAAAGCAACGTCCAGTTACCATGCCCTGAGCCGGTAACAAGGCTCAATGTGCCGGTCGTCGCCACCGGATTGCCTTGGGCATCGAGCGCCGTCACCGTCACCGTATCCGGCACACAAGTCGAAGCCTGCAGCGAAGCGGTAATTTGCAGCGCTTGCACTGGCGTGGTCTCCACCACCTTTACCACATAGCTTGCGCTACCCAACTGGACATCCCGGGTACAGTTTAAGTTACCGCATTGTGCTGCCCAGAGCTGATATTGGATCGTGTAGGTACCGAGATTGTTGAACGTGTAGGTCAGTGGAGCCGTGGCAGAGCCCTGCTGGCACGGACCCTGTGTTCCCGGAGGGTATGACAAAGGATAGGATCCACTCCCGCCAAGATTTGTCGATACGCCAGGCGGTACGATGAAGGTGTCCCACCAGCCGTTATCGCCCTGCGGTAACGTTGGGCAGGTGCCGGAAAAGAAGGCGTTGATTACCATGCTGGTACCTTTCGACACCGTAATGGTATTGGGTGCCCACGAGCTCGTTCCGGTAACCTGTCCTTTCATGGTGATGGTAAAATTGGACACGTACACTGTGAAAGTAGCTCGCATAACCCGTCGTTTACTGGTGCAATTGTTGCCGTTGCAATATGCCTTCCAGAGTTCATACGTGACGGTATAGGTCCCAATCTGATTGAAGATATAGCTGAAGACGTTGCTGCTCTGCCCGGACGCACAAGGCCCAGGCGATCCGCTTGGGTAGTAATAATCCGGCTGATAAAACGTTGGAATGACATTACTCCGTACGATATAACGGTCGTACCAAGTATTGCGGTTGCCACCGAGTCTCGGACAGTTCCCTGTGCTGAACCTGGCGGTGAACTGAACACTCGTCCCAGGTTGTACCGTGATCGGGCTGGCTTGTGCAGTACCACCATTCGCTGAACCGTAGATGGTAACCGTCGCGCGTTTCGCCTGAACAAGCCCCACCAGTGCCATGTTCATGCCTAGCACAAGCATGAGAACTCGCGCAGCCCTGAATACCCAACTGGTTTTACGGCGCATTGACAACGGTGGCCTCCAGTTTGCGCTGCACGAAATCAACCCGGCCGCCAA
>CAYOLM010000146.1:0-4139 GCA_964404785.1 uncultured Mizugakiibacter sp. | reverse complement strand
CACCCCAGAAATGAAGCTGGTTCTCACTTCAACCGATCTTGAAGTTGAAATGACGGCCCAATGCTCCCTTACGGAAGGACAGCCCGGGATTGCCACAATCCCAGCAAGAAAATGGTTTGAAATTGTCCGGGCCTTGCCGGTGGGTGTAACGATAAAGGCGGAGTTAAAAGATGATCGCTTACTACTCCGAGCAGGCCGAAGTCGCTACACACTGGCTACCTTACCGGCCAATGATTTCCCAACTTTGGAAGGCATCGATGTTATCGATCATTTGACCATTTCTGAATCGGCACTACGTTCGCTGATGGAACGTACCGCTTTTGCTATGGCGACTCAGGACGTGCGGTATTACCTTAACGGTCTGCTTTTCGATTTGCGTGAGGCACGTTTGCGATGTGTGGCCACAGATGGTCACCGTCTCGCCTTGGCCGAAGCTGTGTTACCTGGTAGTCAGGCAATGGCAAAACAGATCATTTTACCTCGCAAAGGGGTGCAAGAACTTATGGGTTTACTGGTTAGTGACGAGGTGGAGGTGGAACTCGAGCTAGCTCAAAATCACCTTCGTCTTCGCCGCCAGGAAACTTCTTTCACATCTAAGTTGATTGATGGCAAGTTCCCTGATTACGAGGCAGTCATCCCGATTGGCGCCGATCAGATTGTCGAAATTGATAGAGCTACTTTTCGTTCTGCTTTGCAACGCGCAGCCATCCTTTCAAATGAAAAGTATCGTGGGGTGAAATTGGAATTCAGTGAGCAAATCCTGCGTATCGTTGCCCACAATCCTGAGCAGGATGAGGCGGTAGAGGAAATTGAGGTACAAACCGAAATACATGATCTAGCTGTCGGTTTTAATGTCAGCTACATGTTGGAAGCTATTGCTGTTTTGCAAGGTGAAAAAGTACGGCTAAGCCTACGCGATGCGCAATCAAGTTGCTTACTAGAAGCCGCTGCAGATACCACTGCTAGATATGTCGTCATGCCTCTAAGATTATGATTGAATGTTTCTGAGTAGTTCAGTTTACGTTGATTGCTTAATTTTCAGCGCTGCATTATTTGGCTATGTATCTCACTCAGCTACGCTTTCAAGATTTGCGTTGTTTTGAATATGCAGCGTTAAGCCCATCTCCTCGTTTGAATTTTTTGTATGGCTCCAATGGAGCAGGCAAGACGACGGTTCTTGAGGCCATGTTTTTGTTGTCTCACGGTCGTTCTTTCCGTAGCGGTGGGCAGCGCGCCTTGATACGCTCCGGGCAGGGTGGTTATCACCTACGTGCCCGGGTTGCTCAGAGTTCGGGTCAGCACATCGATATTGGTTTGTTGTGTGCGGAATCTCGACAGCGGGCGTTCGTCAACGGATCTTCGATTCCGCAGCTGTTCAAGCTACTCCAGCATTGCGCTGTGGTTTGTTTTGCACCGGGTAGTCATGTCCTCATCGCAGGTCCAGGGGACATACGCCGACATTTTTTGGACTGGGGCCTGTTCCACGTGGAACCTCAGTTCCTGGCTGTCAGTCGACAGTACCGGCGTTCTCTTGCTCATCGTAATGCCTTGTTGCGAGCGCAAGGTGATGATCGCGAGATGGCCGTATGGGAAGCGAGCATGTCTGAAGCATCGGAATATTTGGATACTTGGCGTGTCGCCTATTTGCAGAAGCTCGAGCTTCACAATCAGCTAATCGCTGATCAGCTGGCACCTGAGCTGGGTACGCCGAAGCTGGATTATCGTCGAGGTTGGAAGAGTGGTATTTCTCTGTCGCGTTGCCTGCGTGAGCAGCGTGACCAGGATCGACGACTCGGTTATACCCGTCCAGGGGTTCACCGGGCAGACTGGCGATTGAGTTTCACAAACCTACGTGAACGCCAGGAATTCTCGCGAGGCCAGGAGAAATTAGCCACTTTGATTTTGCTCCTGTCTCAGGCCGCACTACACACTGACTTCCTGGGTGAAGCCGTGGTTTTATGCGTCGATGATCTTGATTCGGAACTTGATCATGAACATCGCCGGCGTTTACTACATTATTTACGTTCCTCACAGGCCCAAGTTTTTTGGACTGGTACCGAATGCCCGGATGATTTGCCCGACGAAACGCGAGTGTTTCACGTGGAACAGCAAAGAATTTTACCTATTTAAGGGGGCTCATGAACAGAGCCTGCTAGAATACCCGGTGGTCTGGACGCGGCCGGATTGGGTCCACGTCGCTGGTGGGAAAAAACGCATAAGCGCTCAGCCTAATTTTCTCCCCTTCGTGCCCTGGTCGTCCTAGAACACACCCCATCTTTCTCCATGTTACGAGTATTCCATGAGCAATCAAAGTTACGGCGCCGCCAACATCAAGGTTCTCAAAGGTCTTGAAGCAGTTCGCAAACGGCCGGGTATGTATATCGGAGATACCGATGACGGCACAGGTTTGCATCATATGGTTTTCGAGGTTGTCGATAATTCAGTCGACGAAGCTCTGGCGGGCTATTGTGATTGGGTGCGTGTGGTTTTGCATGAAGATGCCTCAGTAAGTGTTGAGGACAACGGGCGAGGTATTCCGGTCGAAATGCACCCCGGTGAAGGTCGCTCAACAGCTGAGGTCGTGATGACGATGCTGCATGCAGGGGCTAAGTTTGACGATAACAGCTACAAGGTTTCCGGTGGCCTACATGGTGTGGGGGTATCAGTGGTAAACGCTTTATCTGAACAGTTGTGGCTATGGATCAGGCGTGATGGCTATGAACACAAGCAGCAATATCAGATGGGGGAGCCACAGTATCCATTGAGCCAACAAGGACCCACAACGAAGCATGGAACCATGATTCGGTTTCTGCCTGGCCGGAGTGTTTTTGCTCGTGTGGATTTTCAATACGACATTCTGGCTAAGCGGTTGCGCGAACTGGCGTTTCTAAATTCGGGTCTGGACATAGAACTGGTTGACCAACGACCGGGGCAGGAACGGCAGGAGATGTTTCGGTATGAGGGCGGAATCCGTTCTTTTGTCGAGCATCTGGCGACATTGAAAAATACTTTGCATCCCAACCCGGTGTACTTCTCTGACACTCAAGATGAGGTGCTTGTGGAAGTGGCCATGCAATGGACAGATGCCTATCAGGAGTCGGTCTACTGCTATACCAACAACATCCCACAACGCGATGGGGGTGCTCATTTGACCGGATTTCGCGGTGCGCTAACCAGAACACTCAGCCAATACATCGATCGGGAAGGGTTACTGCGTAATCACAGCAAGGTACAACTATTGGGCGACGATATGCGTGAAGGTTTGATCGCGGTTGTCTCAGTTAAGGCACCTGATCCAAAATTTTCTTCCCAAACTAAAGATAAACTGGTTTCCAGTGAAATCAAGCTTATCGTTGAACAGATCGTTGCAAGAAAACTACAAGAATTTCTACTTGAAACCCCGCTTGAGGCCAAGGCGATCGCCTCCAAGGTGATTGATGCAGCTCGGGCGCGGGATGCCGCTCGTAAGGCTAGAGAGATGACCCGACGCAAAGGGGCCTTAGATATTGCAGGCTTGCCCGGAAAATTAGCTGATTGCCAGGAAAAGGATCCCGCGCTCTCAGAGCTGTTGCTAGTAGAAGGGGATTCGGCAGGGGGATCTGCCAAGCAGGGACGTAACCGACGCTATCAAGCCGTTTTACCCCTTAAAGGCAAGATTCTCAACGTCGAAAAGGCCCGTTTCGATAAAATGTTGGCCTCCGCAGAGGTGGGAACCTTAATTACTGCTCTGGGTTGCGGCATCGGTAAGGACGAATATAAGCCGGAAAAAATCCGTTATCACAGAATAATCATCATGACGGATGCGGACGTAGATGGCTCGCATATCCGCACCTTACTGCTCACCTTTTTCTATCGGCAAATGCCCGAGTTGATTGAGCTTGGGTATGTGTATATCGGCTTACCGCCCCTGTATCGGGTCAAGCAAGGCAAGCAAGAATTATACCTAAAAGACGATGCGGCATTGAACGATTACTTGATCGCCAACGTGGTCGCTACCGCCGAACTGATGCCTAACGAGGTGGCACCCGCCATTCAAGCCCAAGCACTGGAACTACTATTGCACCAGTTCCAGAATGCTTTGGACCAATGCGAGCGTCTCAAACATCGTTGCGACCATAAATTTCTCGATCATCTGCTCG
>CAYOLM010000145.1:0-4161 GCA_964404785.1 uncultured Mizugakiibacter sp. | reverse complement strand
GCCGTCTGCTTCCACAAATCGCCGCCATTACTCTGACTCAAAGCCCAGATATTGAAATGGTCATCTACGGCAACGACTTGGGTGCCCACAATGGCTACACCGGTATAGCTCGAAAAAGGCCTGCTCCAGAGCACCCGCCCGCTTTTGGCCTGAATCGCCAGCAGATTGCCATGGTAGGCATCGACATAGAGAACCCCGTTGTAGAACTCGACCTGGCCGTCAGAATCGTCCAGTTTCTGGATATCGGAGCGGCCGGTACCGCTGGCAACCGGTATCCTCCACAAGTCACTGCCATCTTTTTGCGAGATTGCAATCAGCTTGCCATCATCACTACCAAAAATAACCGCGCCACCTACTGCTAGCAACCCACCGTTACCACGCAGGCTCAGTAATGGCACATCCGAGCGATCGTACAACCACAGTTGTTTACCGTCGGCGGCATTAAATGCATACACATGCCCATCATTACTACGCACAAATACATGCTGGCCTACGATCACTGGTGGAGTGATAACTTCAGAACTTACCGGTGCTTTCCAGAGCAGCTTGCCTGTCTTCGCCGCATAGGCAAAAACATGGCCATCCTGGGTACCGATGACCAGTAGATTATTGACGACAGCGGGACCACCTGAATAGCGCACATTGCGCTGGCCGAACCAGTGATGAGAACTCGACCAGAGCTGCTTGCCATTGGCTAGCAGGTACGCAGCCAGAGTGCCATCAGGACTGGCAGCGTAGACCACTCCATCGCTGACCACCGGTCGCAGGCGAATGCCGGAGGCGCCCGCACCATTTCCCACTGTCACATCCCATAACTGGCTTACTTGCAGTGTCGGAGTGAATGCCGGCTGAGGTGTCGGCGGTTGGATGTTGTCTTTGCTTGAGAACAGGCTGCACCCACTCAATATAATTGTGGTAAGCAGTAATAGGGTGAGACCACGTTTCATCGAGGTTGGCTTCCATTGGAGGTGATATTTTCGAGCTTCATTTGTAACAAATTACGGTTGGCAGCCCCAGCAGGTAACAATAACAGTGCATCCTTATAAGCTTGGCGGGCTTTGCCCTGATTACCCAATTGGGCTTCGGCATCCCCGCGCAAGTCAGCCACCTGATCCTGGTAATCATCCTGGCCGACCTTCCGCAAAGTGGATAAAGCCTGCCTAGCCTGTCCAGCAGCAATTTGCACCCGCGCCAAACGAATTTGCAGCAGACCTTGCAAGGAAGGTATGCCGGCGTGGGTGCTGGCCCAGGATAAGTCAGTCTCGGCAGAAGAATAGTCCCCCTTGCGGGCCGCCCGGGACGCCAAAGCCCCTTTAGCCATCACGGCAAAAATCGTATCAGGAAAATCTTTAGCCAGAACATCCGTAGCCACTTTTGCTTCGGTGTTGTCGTTCTTGTCTAAAGCCTGCTGCATGAGATCGTATTGGGTGGCTGCCTGTACGAGGTAACCATGTTTGTGGCTCTGCCATTTCTGCCAACCGAAAACCAGACCTAGGCCGATACCCAGACCCAGCACAATTGAGATCCAGTTGTCGGTCAGCCATTTGCGGACGCGCTCGCCCTGCTCGTAATCGTCATATTCTTCGAATGCCATGGGGTTTTACCGTAAGTCGCGGAGGCTTTGTAGTGTAAATTTGTACCGTACCCGACGGGTCAGCGGCCACAAAGGCTGCAAGCATAACAAATCCACCGTCATTGGGGATGTGAACCCCCTACCTGGAAACGCACGATACCTGCCGAACCGGCTCCGGGAAGCTGGAAGGGCTTGCCATCAATGGTGATTTCAGCTGCTCGGCTATCGCCGATCAGTACATTCAAAGGTTCTCTACTGCGGAAAGTACGTACACTACCCGCGGCCAGCAAGGTATAAGCCAGCCGCTTGCCATCCTGGGTTTGAACCTCGATCCAGCATGGTGCATGGACACGAATGGTCAGCGTATGCTCCTGGCGCGCCGCATAAGCTGTGTCTGATGTGCGGGTACCGGGGGTCGCTGCAGATGCCTTAGCCTGGTGGCCCGATCCTGCCAGAGTGGAACCTAGGGGCACTTCCGAGGCCGAGCTTGTCATCGCAGAAAATGGGCTCATAGATGCTTGCAAGGTCTTGCCCGACTGCGCCCCTGCGCCACTTTTCTCAGAGGGTAGAGCCACAGTGACATTGGAGGGTGCAGCAAGTGCTACCGGTTCGGCATCGATCTGTTCGCTATGGGGGGGCACTGCCGAACCGTACTCCCAATGCATCCCAAACCAGACCAACGGCACTCCAATGCCCAAAGTCAGTACTAGGTATGTTGCAATGCGGCCATAGTGTTCGAATTGATAACGGATTAAAGAGACCCTTTTGGAAACGAGAGGTGGGGGCTGAAATTGTGACAAGCGCTCAAGCACACCTTCGAGCTTGTCTGCAGATAGCCCCAGGTAGCGGCTATAACAGCGCAGGTGACCGCGCAAGTACACATCCCACTCGCGACAAACACTGCCATCCTCGATCTCTCGAAGCAGCTGCACGGGTAAATGCAGAGCCTGGGCACACTCGTCGATAGCCAGTCCACGCTCTTGGCGGGTCTGTGCTAAAAGCTTGCCAACATCTTCCGCCACCTCCCTACGCTGCTCCATACCTGAACTTAAATGCTGGTCTGCAGTTTGGGGGGGGGATGTATTCATTGACTTGGCGTTTTGGGTGCCAGACTGCGTGCCTGTTTTGACTTCGAGAACTGGGTTTGCAGGCGGCTGAGATATCCCTGGGCCGCTTCCTTGTCACCCAATTTCATTTCAATCAGATAGCCCAGTTTCAGTGCTTGTGGACTGGAATGCTTAAGTGAATCAAGACGTTGTATGAAAGCACTGGCACGAAAAGCATCCCCCTTTTTATAGTAAATTTTTGCCATTTGGTAGAGCCCGTCCACATAGTTCGGCTTCAAGCTCAGCGCCATTCGGAAATTCTGGATGGCTTGCGCCGTTTTCCCCAGCTTGAGCTGGCACGTGCCCTGGTTACCATAGGCTACATACGGGGTTGGGTAAAACGGATCCTTTTCAGCTTTCCTGAAATACTTCATGGATGTATTTGCCTTACCTGTGCGGCACAGGTAAGCACCGAGATTATTGTTGACCGAGCCATCTTTTGGCTCAAGATATACGGCCCGACGGTATTGCTGTTCGGCCTTGTCATATTCATGAATTCGCTCATACAGAACGGCCAGTACCGTATGGGCGGGTACATAGCGGTCATCAAATTTGAGCGCCAACTTAAGCTTCTTCAAGGCCCCTTTCAAATCACCATGCAACATGTACTGTTGTGCCAGTGCCGTGTGAATCTGTGCAGCTTCCTGTGCCTTCTGAGCGGCATCCGTCTTTGGATAAGGGGCTCCGGGACCCGTTGTAGTCGTCACGCAGCCCGTAAGGAGCAGCCCACTCAAGAGCCCAGCTAACAACCAGCGAGCGTCAGGCCGCATCGGCATTCTCCTTTTGCATCTGTTTACGGAACATAGCGGACCGTCGGGTCCGGTCAAAAACCTGCCCCTTAAGTTGGCCACATGCGGCATCGATATCACTGCCCCGGGTTCGCCGCACCGGAGCCACAAGCCCGGCAAGATTTAGAATCTTCTGGAACTGAGTAATCACCTCGACCGAAGAGCGTTCATAGCACGTGCCGGGGAAGGGATTGAAAGGTATCAGGTTAACCTTTGCCGGTAAGCGGCGTAGCAATTTTACCAACTTGCGCGCGTGCTCAGGATGATCATTTACACCCTTGATCAGGATGTACTCAAAGGTAACCGAGGCACGCGGTTTGCGTGCCGCATAGCGTGCACAAGCATCGAGCAACTGAGCGATCGGATATTTACGATTGAGCGGGACCAGTTCGGTGCGTAGCGCATCATCGGTAGCATGCAGGGATACCGCAAGGCTGACATCGGCCACTTCGCCCAAGCGGTCGATCATCGGCACCATACCGGCTGTAGATAGAGTTACCCGCTTGCTGGCCAGCCCAAAACCCAGATCATCACGCATCACGTTCATAGCCCGCACCACATTGTCAAAATTCAACAGCGGTTCACCCATACCCATCATGACCACATTAGTAATGCGGCGCTGCAAATGGGTGCGGTTACCCAAGGCCCTGGAAGCGATCCAGACCTGGCCGATGATCTCGGAACTGGACAGATT
>CAYOLM010000144.1:0-4189 GCA_964404785.1 uncultured Mizugakiibacter sp. | reverse complement strand
ACCGTCTCAATCTCGGTGGTTGTCTGGGTGGTCTTTTCGGCCAATTGCTTAACCTCGTCAGCGACCACAGCAAACCCACGTCCGGCTTCACCGGCCCGGGCTGCTTCGATAGCAGCATTGAGAGCGACCAAATTGGTCTGATGGGCGATCTCCTGAACGGCAGTAGTCAGTTTACCAATTTCGTTGAAAAATCCGGCAAACTGGGCATAGGCCTGCGGCATACCGGCCAGAATACTGCGTAACAAACGCAATTGTCCTTCTAGCGACTGGCTCCGCTCGTGAGCTTTGTCACACTGCTCATGCGTGGTGTCAAGCCCACTCTGCAGAGAGTTCAAGGCCGTCAGCCCGTCATCGTCAGCCGTCAAATTGCCGACGCTTTGCCGGTGTTCCGTCAGAGCCACGCGGGTGACATCGAGATCACGAACCAGATCACTCAAGTGCCGCAATAGTTCCGTATGACGTTGTAGGATGCGTTGCCGTTGACCCTCATCAGAGTTGCTGGTTGCCGGTATGGCATCAATCAGCGGCTGCATTGCCGAAGCTGTGCGGGGGTGCCGTAGGGCTAATTCCCGAATGCGAACGCGGTCTCCGCGGGCGAGCTCGCGGGAAAATTCGGCAACGGTCGAAATACTCAATATAGGCATAGCGTGCAAACGCATCGGCTGGATCAATGGAAACTTGAGAAAGCAAGACGCATGCCATGCTCAAGTCTGCTTGGGGACGGCCGATAACGCCAAAGCAGCTCGAAACCCGTCCGCGTGATTGCATGGGTGAATTGACGGGGTACGCTTCCCTATATAGAGGAATGGTCGATGAATGGTATGCCTGCCGCCAACCTGGATCGGTTCACCACGCTGGCCGGCCAGAATCGCCTGGCACTGTTGTTGTTCGGTCTGGATAAGGAGTATCTGTGCGGCATCAACGTATTCAAAGTACGCGAAGTGTTGCGCTGTCCGCCCTTGACGGCGATGCCGGGAATGCATGCCTGGGTTCGCGGGGTAACGACTTATCGTGGCCGTGAGATCACGGTGATCGATATGTTTGCCTGTCTTGGCCATCCCATCCTGGACAACCCCGCCCAGGGACATCTGTTGGTGACCGAGTTCAATGGCTCGATACAGGGGTTTCTGGTTGGCGAAGTGGACCGCCTGGTGCATGTACCGGTGGATTCAGTGGCCCCACCGACCCTGGGACTGGATACCCAGGCACGTTACAGCTTGTTAACCCGGGTGGGCGAGCGACTGGTAGGCATCGTAGACGTGGAACAGGTACTGGCCGAGGTCGCAGGGGTAACGGCCGTTCCGGCGGTACTGGCGCACAAGCCAGTGTCGGCAGAAAAGCTACGGTCGGGGTGGCGTGTGCTGGTGGTGGACGATTCGGCGCTGGCCCGCCGGAAAATTGGTGAGGTACTGACCTTGATCGGGGTGGAGGCCGAGTTCGCCGCTGATGGTGCGGAGGCCCTGGTCACCTTGCAGCACTCGCTGGAACATGAACAGAGCCGCTTTGATCTGCTGGTCACTGATATAGAGATGCCCAAGCTGGATGGCTATGCCTTGACCCGCTCAGTACGTGAAAACCAGGATCTGGCGGATATACCGATCCTGATGCACTCTTCGCTGAGCGGCAATTTTAGTGGAGAACGGGCCCAAAGCGTGGGTGCTGACCGGTTTCTTACCAAATTTGATGCCGATGCCCTGGCTGAGATGGTCAGTTCAATGCTGGGCGATACGCATAACAAGCCCCCAGCTGCTGCAAAATAAACCGAGGGATGATGATGAGCAGGACTTGCTTGAGGTAAATTTCCGACGGTTTTCCGACACCCTTCGGCTTGCAGATTTCTGCCGTACCGGCAAGTGTTTGCCGTTGCAGTGAGGTAGCCACCCCCCAGCGCCTGGTGTTACAGGCTTGCAGTGATCGCGATAGAAGCTGGCACGCTATTTGCTCTACACCGGGGGTGACTGGTTTGGAGCATCGCCATGAGCGTACCCGATACCCATTTATTCGGCCTTGATGCCCGCGCACTGCAATTGTGGCAGCGGCGGTCACAGGTGCTGGCCAACAATCTGGCTAACGCCGATACCCCCGGGTTCAAGGCTCGGGATATTGATTTTCGGCGTGCTTTGGCGGCGACCGGTAGCGTCGGTGCCCCATTGCGCCTGGCGGCGACTGATAGTGGCGTCACCTTACAGGGAACTTCAGGCTCCGGTTCCCAGGCCCCACTGGAATATCGGATTCCCCTACAGCCTTCGCTGGATGGCAACACGGTGAATGCGCAAATGGAGCAGTCCGCTTTTGCACAGAATGCGGTGCACTACGAGGCCAGTCTCACCTTTATCAATGCGCAGATTAGATTGCTGCGCACGGCCATCACCGGGAATTGATACGTTATGAGCAGTCTATTTAATGTTTTCGATGTAGCGGCTTCCGGCATGCTGGCGCAGACGGTGCGATTGAATACTACCGCCAGCAATCTGGCCAATGTTGACAGTGTCAGCTCTACCCCGGGCAAGGCATATCGAGCCCGGGAACCGGTGTTTGCAGCGATTCGCCAAGGCCTGGCGGGTACCGGGCCCAGTGAGGGAGTGCGGGTGGTGGGAATTTCCGAGAGTACCGCCCCTGCCGGGCGTCGCTATGAGCCCGGCAATCCACTGGCTAATTCACAAGGCTATGTTTACACGCCCAACGTCAATCCGGTAGACGAACTGGTCAACATGATTTCCGCTTCGCGTTCGTATCAGAACGACGTACAAGTGATGAACACCACCAAGCAGTTATTACTCAAGACCCTGAGTCTGGGTCAGTAAGGAGATTTCCATGAGTTTCGTTTCATCCATGCTGCAACGCCCCATTACGGCACTGAACTCGGCCCTGGCAGCGGTTCCGGCAGGTGTGACCCGAACGGCGGGAGCAGCGGCAACAGTTGCATCTGCCACGGCCGCACCCGGCCAGGCAGCGGCAGCGGCGCCGACCCTTAATGAAAACGATTTCCTGACCCTGCTGGTGTCGCAACTGAAAAATCAGGATCCGACCAAGCCGATGAGTAGCACCCAGTTTGTGGCCCAACTCGCGCAGTTCAGCACCGTATCCGGTATCCAGCAGATGCAGACCTCGATGGCATCATTAGCCAGCTCCCTCAGTGGTAACCAGTCCCTGCAGGCGGCGAGTCTGGTCGGGCACTCGGTACTGGCACCATCAGCGAGTGCCGCACTGACCGGGGGCCGTATGCAGGGGGCGGTAAATGTGCCAAGTGGGGCCAGCGATGTGCGGGTAACCATACTCGATGCCAATGGCACGCTGGTACGTAGCATCGATCTTGGCGCCCAGTCTGCCGGGCTCGCGCGCTTCCAGTGGAACGGCAAAGCCGCTAATGGCAGCACCATGCCGGATGGCAACTATGCCATCCGCGCCCAAGCCGTCAGCGGGGGCCAGGCCCAAGGGCTAGCGACCCTCGCCCAAGGCCAGGTGCAGAGCGTCGTGCTCGGCACTAACGGCACCACCCCCATCCTCGAAGTGCAGGGTCTGGGCAGCATTCCGCTGTCTTCGGTCCGGCAGATCATGTAACCGCCACGGAGTTCACTATGCCTTTCAATATCGCCCTCAGCGGCCTGAATGCCGCCGCCTCGGATCTTGATGTCACCGCTAACAATATTGCCAATGTAGGCACCAATGGCTTTAAGGGTTCACGGGCCGAGTTCGCCAGCATGTTTTCGGCGTCAACTTATGATGTCGGTTCGGTGGCCATCGGCAGCGGAGTGCGCTTGACCAGCGTGGCCCAGCAGTTCGGCCAGGGCAGCATCAATACCACCAGCAACAGTCTCGATATGGCCTTGAGTGGCCAGGGTTTTTTCACCTTGCATGATGGTAATGGCTATGCCTACACCCGCGCCGGAGCTTTTCAAACTGATCGCAGCGGTTATGTGGTCAACCCGCAGGGCCAGAATCTGCAGGTTTATCCACCCATCGCCGGTGGCGGTTTTGATCGCAGTCGGCTGGTCAATCTGCAATTGCTGACCTCGCAGAGTGCCCCGGTGGCTACCAGCAGCGCGCAGTTGTCGGTGAACCTGCCTGCCAATGCGACGGTGCCGACCACCACCCCATTTAGTCCGACGGTGCCGAGCAGCTTCAACCAGTCCACCTCGTTCACGGTTTACGATTCGCTGGGCGCGACCCATACGGCCAGCATATATTT
>CAYOLM010000143.1:0-4213 GCA_964404785.1 uncultured Mizugakiibacter sp. | reverse complement strand
TGAGGGTACTGTTGAAGGTGATCGACAGGCCGGTCAAGGCGGCTTGTGCCGCCGGCCCTTGTGCTGCGGCATCCGGGGTGAGGCCGATGTTGGGCAAGTTGAAGACCATGATGTATTTGGCACCGGCAGCTTTCAGTGTACCCAGCATGCCCCCTTCTGCTTGGGCGGCAAGAATGATGTTCATTTGCGCGGTTTGTGGGGTAATTTGCCCGATGCTGGTCATGTAGGCATTGAAGAAAATGTCATTAGCACCACCCCAGATCATGTACAAGGCGTTGGGATTGGCCTGGCCATTGCTGGCGCTCAGATACATTTGCAACTGGGCCGGCATCAGTGGTACTCCAGGCGGAGTGCCGGGGGAATTGTTGAGAATTCCCGCTCCTCCAAAGGCAAAGTCAGTGCCCCCGGTGGTCGATGGGGTCAGGTTCTGACCGAAAAAGGTGGCAATGTTCTGCACCGTAACCGTTCCCGGGTTGGTGGTAAAACGTGCGCCAAATTGTCCGGCGTCACTGAGACTGTCGCCAAACACGTAAACGGCCGGAAAGGACACGGCCTGGGCAGTGCCGATGGCCAAGACCAGCGATGCGGCCACAGCGGCAGCAAGGGTGCGGGTGCGTAGCATGGGTAGACTCCTGTTGAGTTGGTTGTGAGCAACCGGCAGCCTCCAGTATTGCTACTGCAAGCTGCCAACTGTGCAAAGGTAATGCAAACCGTACTTGTGCGCACGTTGCAGTGCTGCATGAGGCGATCCTACGATAGCCGGTGTTCAGGCAGCGTGGCGTTTGAGATGGACCAGCAGCAGGCTGATGGCGGCGGGAGTGACCCCATTGATGCGCCGGGCCTGGCCGATACTAGCCGGACAGGTAGCCTTGAGTTTGCTCAGTACCTCGGTGGACAGACCGGCTACACGGTCGTAGTTAAAGTTTTCCGGAATGGGGGTCTTGGAGTGCCGTTGCTGCCGTTTGATTTCGTTAAGCTGGCGATCCAGGTAGCCGCTGTAGCGGGCCTGGACCTCGAGTTGGGTGCCGAATGTGGGGTCATCGAGTCCGGGACCGAAACCGGGTACTGCCTGCAGACGGGCGTAATCCAGATCCGGACGTCGCAACAGTTCCAGGAAGGTGACTTCGCGACGGACCTGAATGCCTGTAGTTTGCTGCAGAGCGGCCCCCAGGGCATTGCCCGGGCTGACCCAGAGGTTGGCCAGTCTCTGCCGCTCGCACTCCACTGCTTCGCGTTTGTGACACATGGCACGGTACCGCTGCTCATCGACCAAACCGAAACGGTAGGCCGTTTCGGTGAGTCGTAGGTCGGCATTGTCCTCACGCAGATGTAGCCGAAATTCGGCCCGCGAAGTGAACATGCGATAGGGCTCACTGGTACCGTTGCTGGTGAGGTCGTCGATCATTACACCCAGATAGGCTTCATCACGGCCAGGGGTCCAGCACGTTTCGCCACGACTCTGTCGGGCGGCATTGAACCCCGCGATTAACCCCTGTGCAGCAGCCTCTTCGTAGCCCGTGGTGCCATTGATCTGACCGGCAAAAAATAGCCCGGTTATAGCCTGGGTCTCTAGTGAAGGCCGCAAGCCACGGGGGTCAAAATAATCGTACTCGATGGCATAGCCAGGTCGGGTGATATGCGCGTTTTCAAAGCCGGGGATTGAACGCACCAAGGCAACTTGTATGTCGAAGGGTAGCGAGGTGGACAGTCCGTTGGGATACACCTCGGAGCTATTGAGACCTTCAGGTTCGATGAAAATCTGATGACTGGAGCGATCCGCGAAACGTACGATCTTGTCTTCTATGGAAGGGCAATATCTGGGTCCTACCCCTTCTATACGGCCGGTATACAAGGGGGAGCGATCCAGTGCATTGCGGATGATGTCGTGAGTGATGGCCGAGGTATGGGTGATGTGGCAGACTGTCTGGATCGGATGTTCACGGGTGTTGCCAAGATAGGAAAAGACCGGCAGTGGGGTATCACCTGCCTGAATTTTGAGATCATCGAAGCGGATACTGCGGCGGTCGAGTCGTGGTGGGGTTCCGGTTTTCATTCGGTCGGCGGCAATTGACAGTTCGCGAAGACGTTGCGCCAGGCGTGTGGCCGGTGCTTCACCAGCGCGACCGCCACCATGGTTGGAAAAGCCAATATGGATCTTGCCAGCGAGAAAAGTGCCTGTTGCCAGGACCACGCAGGGAGCGCGGAATTTCAAGCCCATCTGGGTGATGACCCCCTCAACCCGTCCACCTTTGGTCAGGATCAGATCATCGACTGCCTGTTGGAACAGCCACAGGTTGGGTTGCTTTTCGAGTAGCTTGTGGATAACCGCTTTGTACAGCAAACGGTCGGTTTGGCAGCGTGTAGCACGTACAGCGGGTCCCTTGGAGGCATTGAGAATGCGCCAGTGGATTCCAGCACAATCGGCAGCATGTGCCATCGCGCCACCCAGCGCGTCGATCTCCCGAACCAGTTGACTTTTACCAATGCCGCCAATGGCCGGATTGCAGCTCATCTGCCCCAGCGTGTCCAGGTTGTGGGTAAGCAGCAGGGTGCGGGTGCCGCTGCGTGCGGCCGCTAGGGCAGCCTCAGTGCCGGCGTGACCACCACCTACGACAATGACGTCATATTCCGTATTGTTGTGCACGAGGTGGGTCATCCTGTGAGGCGAGCTGCTTGCGAGGCAAGGTGTGGAGTAATTGTGAGAGCCGATTGACGGTGTTGTATAGCGATCATGATTGCCATGTCACGTCAGATTGTAGCGTTGCCTGTCGTCCCGAGGTGAAGGTTCGAAGCCTGAGGGTGTACGAGTGGGAGCTTTGAGAAACCTGCTGCACGGTTTAAGTATGGCCTTACATATACGCCAACTATTTATCTATCAACTTGATATATAACATGTTTCCAATGTAGTTCAGGCATGGGTGTCCACCGATAATGGTCTTGGAAGTTCCCGAGAAATAAGGCTGCCGAGGTGATTGGGCCATAACGTATGCTGCTGGCATGGATGCTGCTTCCTTGCTACGGCACTTCTCGTTCCGCAGGCGAAGCTTGCTTCGCTGAGACTGGGCTCAGGGGCTAGTCGAGCGGGAACGGAAGGAAGCACCGGCCCGGAAGAGATCCCGGGCCGAATTTTTTTCCTGAGATCTGGCTCGCTCCTGCGGTTGCTATGGTCAACCCAGCGCAGCTTGGCACAACTCTGATCTGGCGCCCGGCGGTCACAGGAACAGGGGGAATCCAGAATGACCAAGCTGCCGGGCGCCAGAAACTGTTGGTGACAGTAGTTTACATCCCGTAACACCCACCATTTGGACGCAGGCTGTCACCGCTGGACCTTATGTGTCAAGTCTGGAAGGGAATTTTATTCATATTGGGTGCATTTGGATACATCACATGAGTTGGCACGCCCGATGCTTTACCCCATCTGCAAATGTTTAATAAATGGGAGAAAGGGAATGAAAATGTTTAGCGAAGATTGGACCCAGGTTAGTCAGCGCCATGATCTGATGATCGAAATGGGCACCCTGGAAATGGCCCTTGAGCGGGTAGGATTGCAAGCCCGGGAAGATGAGCGTGAGCGCCTGGTTCCAGAAATCAAGGCGCGCCTGCGAAACGTATCCGACAAACTGGGACGCCTGGCAGCCTGATCGGTAACCAGTAGCGGGTTATCGACCCGCCATTTATCGATGATCAACCAACCACTTTGATACAGGAATCTTTGGCTTGATCATCCCGGGCGGTAGCTATTTATATCCTCCCTGGCATCTCTCCCATTTATGTTATCCCGAGCCCAGTAAAAATTTTCCGCCCGTCATGCTGGGCGCCACCTTCCTTATTTGCGTCGTCCCGGGCGTAGACCCGGGAACCACCTGCTGGCGACACCCTCCATTCGAGCCTCAATCGTGCTCCGGGCCGAGTGGATTCCCGCCTGCGCGGGAATGACAAGAGGGGGTGCGGGCACCACAAAAATACCGTCATCCCGGGCGTAGACCCGGGATCCACGTGCTGGCGGTGCTGCTCGATGTCCGATGGAACCTCCAACGTGCTCCGGGCCGAGTGGATTCCCGCCTGCGCGGGAATGACAAGAGTGGGTATGGGCGTACGTGGATTCCCGCCTGCGCGGGCATGACGGGAAGGGGTGCGGGCACCCCAAAAATACCGTCATCCCGGGCGTAGACCCGGGATCCACCTGCTGGCGGTGCTGCTCGATGTCCGATGG
>CAYOLM010000142.1:0-4220 GCA_964404785.1 uncultured Mizugakiibacter sp. | reverse complement strand
AACAAGTTGTGAAGGGGAATCATCGACGATCAGAACACGAGCCATGGGCATTCTCGAAGTGGGCTAAAGAGGAAGGGATTATGACGCTTGTGGGCCGTAGCGAAAAGTACCGGGTTTTTTTGTTCAGTGTGGTGCTGTACAGCGGCCGATATGCTGGCCGGTGGTATTTACCTGCAGATCGATATTCCCAAGGTTTCCAGGCACCCCACTCATGGTTTGCTTGACGGTACCCTGGAGATGCGTGCGGTTGCCATGCCGCCCCGTCTGGATAACAAAAGCCTCAACAATATGCGTGGTAAAACGGCTGGCCTTGACGGTACAGCTCATTTTAACATGGTAGCCTTTTGAGGATGTGCTCAATGTGGGCTTGTTACAGATCATGTGCCGGGTCGGGGGCAGTAGATGGAGGGTTTTGCTGGCCTTGACGCAGCTGGTATAGGTCTTGTCCATGGGCGCCATGACGACCGGAGCCTTGCTATAGATGATGTGGGTGTGCCATTGCCATTTGCCCGGCTTCAGATTGGGCGAAGGAGGTGGTGCCGCCACGGCAAGTGGCGAGACCAGTAGCAGTAGCAGAAGTAGGCGTGGCAGGTGCATAGAGGGGTTCCAGTATGAAGGTTTGATCAACCTGCGATGAGGACCAGGGTACGGCCAAACGATGCCCCGGACAGTAGCACAGGAAAGGTCGCCAGAAGCTGGTCCATACCGATCTCCCGAGTAGCGATGCGATCGAGCTGTGCCGGCTTCCAGTTCGATGCAAGATGAGCCCAGACCTGCTCACGCTGCAATCGGGGGGTGCCCGATGAAGCGATGCCGAGCAGGCTGACCCCGCGAATGATGAAGGGCATCACCGTGGTGGGAACCTGGATACCACCGAGCATGCCGCAGACGGCGACGTTGCCATAGGGTTTGGTACAGGCGAGCAGGGCGGCTAGGGTGTCACCGCCGACGTTATCGAAGGCGCCACCGAAGCGGCTGGACTCCATCGGCCGGGATGATGCAGGCAGCGCACCTCTGGGCAACACCTCGCGTGCACCCAGTTCGCGCAGAAAATCGGCCCGTTCCGGCTTGCCGCTGATGGCATGCACTTCATAGCCGGCCTTACTAAAGATCGAAATCGCCAGCATCCCTACGCCGCCGCTGGCGCCAGTAATGGCGATGGGGCCATGCTCGGGGCTCTGGCCGTTGTCCTGCATCCGCAACAGGGCCAGTCCGGCGGTGAACCCTGCGGTACCGAGGATCATGGCTTCACGCAGGTCCAGGCCCTCGGGGAGTGGGATCAGACTTGCTGCTGGAATCCGGGCCAATCCTGAATAGCCCCCATCACGGGTCTCTGACAGCCCCGAACCGGTACATAACACCGGATCACCAGGTAGAAACCGGGTATCTGAGGAAGTCAGCACCGTGCCGGCCAGGTCAATGCCTCCTACTAGTGGGTAACGGCGTAAAATTTTGCCACGGCCCATTCCTGCCAGAGCGTCCTTGTAGTTCACCGAGGACCATTTAACCTGGATCACTACATCACCGGGACTGAGCGCCTCCCGTTGCATGGTTTCGATCCCGGCATGATGGCCTTGCTCATCTTGGTGGATACGAAAGGCCCGAAAGTTTTCAAGCGTCATCATGGTGTAACTCTTGAGGCCGTGGGAAAGGAATCTACTGTGTTTTCCAGCATTACGCAGCCTGACATCCGCCGCGTGACTTCCCGCCGTGCTGGTGATTGCAATCGTGACAGCAGGTTCCATAGCCAGGCGCCAGACATGGTGCGCTGCAGGCGCCAGGACGTATCCCAGGTCGAGTGGAACTCGGCCTCGCGCCAACCATGCGGTAAGAAAAAATCCGTGCCTTCAGGTGGTGCAAAGAGAAACGGCGCATGGCCGGCAAGCAGTATCTGCTTCCACCGTTTACGGGTATATTTCAGCAGCCGTGGCGAAGCGAGATCAAATAGCCACCACTTAGCGCAGGTCATGGCATGCAGGTCATGGGCGAGTTCAGCGACTTGCTCGGGACTGAGATAGATCAGCAGACCTTCCGAGATAACCACCACCGGGCCGAAGCTGGCGGCATGTGCAAAGAGCTGCTTTCTGGCCTCGCCATCTCGCAAATCCGTAGCGATAAGTTCCAGGGTGCAGTGGGGAGTTTCGGTATGGGTGTGGTCGCGAAAATAGTCGATCATGTCCGGCATATCGACATGCAGCCAGCGCAGTGACGATGGAAGATTCAGGCGGAATGGCCGTGCATCCAGTCCGGCAGCAAGGTTCAATACCGTGACAACACCGTTGCGGATGCAACGCATCACCATTTCGTCCAGTAGCACCGTTCGTACGGTCATTGCCCAGCCCATGGCCGGCCCTCGTGGCAGCGCCTTCACGATGGCCTCGCCACGTTCGCCGCCGAGTCGCCGCGCCAGTGGATCATTGAACAAAGCGTCGGGTCGTTCGCTTTCCATGGCGCGATAGATGGCTACCCAGTGGGCCGTGTCCGAAACATTGCGGAGTGGGTGAGCTTGCAGTGATGATCTGGTCATACGGTGGCGAATGGAGTTTGCCGGCTTAGACTCAGTTGGCGCGGTGAATGGCGCGTTTGTCCACTGCCAGTGCGGCTTCATGCACTGCCTCGGAAAGCGTGGGGTGAGCATGCACAATACGGGCTAGATCCTCGGCCGCACCCTTGAACTCCATCGTAACCACGGTCTCAGCGATCAACTCGGATACCACAGGTCCAACCATGTGAGCACCCAGCAGACGATCCGTCTCGGCATGAGCGATGATCTTGACCATCCCCACCGGTTCGTTCATAGCGACAGCTCGCCCTACCGCTGCGAATGGAAAGGTGCCGGTCTTGTAGGGAATATTTTCTTGCTTGAGCTGTTGTTCGGTCTTGCCAACCCAGGCGACCTCCGGCTCGGTGTAGATAACCCAGGGAATGGTATCAAAATCGACATGACCCGCTTTGCCGGCGATCAACTCAGCGACCGCAACACCTTCTTCGGAGCCCTTGTGGGCCAGCATGGGGCCACGCACGCAGTCGCCGATGGCCCAGACCCCGCTCACACCCGTCCAGCAGTGTTGGTCAACCTCGATACGGCCATGCTTATCGACCTTGATACCCAAGTCATCAGTGAGCACTCCATCGGTATAGGCACGCCGACCCACTGCGACCAGCAGCTTGTCGACGACCAGAGTTTGATCGCCTTTCTGATCGGTATAGCCGATATGCACCTCAGCGGCTTTAACCTCAACCTTGCCGACTCGGGCGCCGAGGCGAATATCCAGTCCCTGTTTGGCAAATTCCTTGCGCGCAATCCGGGTAATATCGGCATCGGCAGAGCCCAGAAACTCAGGTAGGGCTTCGAGAATGGTCACCTCTGAGCCGATACGATTCCAGACGCTACCAAGTTCGAGTCCGATCACCCCGGCACCGATTACACCGAAACGCTTGGGGAGCTTATTGAAATCCAGAGCCCCGGCATTATCGACAATGTACTGCTTATCGAATTTTGCAAACGGTAGCTCGATGGGTACTGACCCCGTAGCAATGATTACATTGGCGGCTTGCAAACGGGTGGTTTTACCATCGGCAGCCGTTACCTCCACCACGTTATCTTGCAATAGCTTGCCAGTGCCGAACAGTGAAGTGACCTTGTTGGCCTTGAATAGCATGCTGATGCCGCCAGTAAACTGTTTGACGATCTTGTTCTTGCGGCCAACCATGGTGCTGACATCAATCGAAGCACTTTGCGTATGGATTCCATGTGCCGCGAAGCTATGGGTCAGATTGTGGAACTGGCGGGATGAATCCAGCAGGGCCTTGGATGGAATACAACCTACATTCAGGCAGGTTCCGCCCAATGCTGGTTTACGATCCTGACCGGTAAAATTGTCCACACAGGCTGTTTTTAGACCGAGTTGCGCAGCGCGGATGGCGGCTACGTAGCCAGCTGGGCCAGCACCGATGACGATAACGTCGAATGACTCACTCATGATTGAATTCCTTTGCATCGAAGGGCTGTGCCAAGGGGCGACGGCCTGAGGTGGCGGCAAGGTAAAGAACACAACAGCGACAGCCTTTAAGCCTGGTCCGTAATTTCGGCCGGATGGGTGCCACAGGGCTTTGCCGTTGATGGATCGATCCTGACATCAGTCTGACCCGAAGTCGGTTACAAGCCGAGCAGCATGCGCTCGGGATTCTCCAGCTGATCCTTGATATCGACCAGAAAT
>CAYOLM010000141.1:0-4236 GCA_964404785.1 uncultured Mizugakiibacter sp. | reverse complement strand
GGCCAGCCGGTACGGCACCCGAGTTTTGGTGATGGCGTGGTGGTCAGTGCCGAAGGCACCGGCAAGCACACTCGGGTGCAGGTTCGCTTCGAGAGTGCCGGTAGCAAATGGCTGGTATTGGCTTTTGCCAAACTGACACCACTTTGACGAATACCCCTACGTAGTCACGACATCCTTCGCTGGATTCCCATCTGCATGGGCATGACCAATGGGCGCAATGGCATGTTTATCCCTGCCGTGTGCCGCAATCATTACGATCAGCTTACGTTGCCCCCAATGGGGGGCCATCATCCGTGGAGTCGCCGGCCGCTGCCCCGGTATCAACCTGTACCAGGTTG
Source organism: uncultured Mizugakiibacter sp. (assembly GCA_964404785.1). Lineage (GTDB taxonomy): Bacteria > Pseudomonadota > Gammaproteobacteria > Xanthomonadales > Rhodanobacteraceae > Metallibacterium. The sequence goes on along the minus strand of CAYOLM010000141.1, from coordinate 3,898 downwards.
CGACCCAGATTCTTGGCCTTATACAAAGCCATATCGGCCCGCTGCAACAGGCTCTGCACTTCTTCATCAGGCAAACGTAGAGCGGCTACACCAATGCTGATGGTTATTTGCAAACCGGGGACCACCTCGTCGAGAACCAACCCTTCAATATCGCTACGCAACCGCTCCGCTACGCGGGTGGCCGCCTGCAGTGAGATGTCCGCAAGTACAATCAGAAACTCCTCACCCCCCACCCGACCGATCTTTTCACCCTTGCGCAAGACACTTTGGCAGGATTTCACAACCTGCCGCAGCACCTGATCACCGGCCGCATGACCATGTCGGTCATTGACCAGCTTGAAGTGATCGAGATCTATGGAAAGTACTGCCAGCTCATAGCCTCTGGCGCGTGCTTGTTCGGCCTCCTTGAGTAGCAGTCGGTCGGTTTGCCAGCGGCTTGCCGCTCCCGTCAGGGTATCAGTATGGGCAATGCCGCGCAGCTGTCGGGTCTTGCTGATCTGGCGTACCATCAGCGACAACAATCCCAGCAATAACAGGGAACCGAACAACAAGCTCAACGCCTGCCATTTACGGGTCCGTTCCAGTGACGACAAGCGTTGCTGGTTATTCACTGCCGCAGCCCGTAGCTGTAGCTCCTCGGCCTCACGCTTCTGGGCAATCCGCTGAAAATGCATCCAGGTGGTGAACTGCGCCTGGGACAGCTCTAATAGTGACTGCTGGGTATTCAAGACCCGCTGATAATCGGCCAAGGCTGAGAGCGGCTTCTGCATGGCCTTGTAGGTCGATGCGCGCGCCGTATATAACATTTGCAGATAGCGTAGATTATGACTGCGCTGCAGATAGTGTTCGGCCAGATCGAGGTTCTGGATGGCCCGCCGATACCGACCAAGGCCAGCGTAGGCAAGACCCGAATAAAGATGGAGCATGCCATCTTCGGAATGATCGCCTACCGCTATGAAATCGGCTTTAGCTAAATCCAGGGTCTTGAGCACGAGAGCATAATCACCTCGCTCATTCAGTGCATCAGCAAGACCCAGCCGAGCATCACCCATACTCTCCCGGTCACCCAACTTCTTCGCCAGTACCACGGCCTGCCGGTGCGCAGCGATAGCATCATCAAAATGCTTCTGGGCCGAGTAGAGATAGCCAAGCTGGATGGCGGCAGCAAACTCAGTTTCGACGTCCGCTCTGCGCAGCGCAGACTTTCTGGCCTGGAGTAGGTACTGGGACGCCTTATCGTAGAGACCCATGCGCCGATAACTGATGCCGATACTGAGCTGGTTGACCTCAGCCGCTGCGGTCAGATTGATACTGCGGTATTGCTGATCCGCATCGAGAAAGTCATTCAGTGCCTTGGACTGATCGCCCAGCAATGATTCAATATTGCCGCGTGCGGACAAGGCATCACCCAGCAATCGTGGATCTTTTAGGCGGCGGGCGATCACGATGGCCGCATTGTAATCAGCCAGCTCGGCGCGTGGGGTCGTCAATAATCCGTTGTAATAGCCACGACAGAGTTCAAAATTGGCCACGGCATGGGCGTCACCGGCTTTGCTGGCCTCAACCAGACCCCGGTTGGCATAGGCAAACCCAGCCTTCGCATCATTACTGAAGGCGAAATCACAATAGATATTGCGATACCGAAACCGGCGCCCAGAATCATTGGGTGGCAGTAAGGCTCGAAGTTTTACGAGAACCTGGTTGGTCTGTTTCTGATTAGACGGCACCAGTTCCTGGTTGGCTAGACGATTAGCCAGACGGTCAAATCCCGCCTTGGAAGACTGCGGTGCAGCAACAACCACAGGGACGCCCAGCACGAGCATCAGCATGATACAGATCAGGAATTTCCAGCTTGACATGGCCACTCGACTGCAACGATTGGGAACATCTAGACCCTTCACCATGACCCAGAAAAAAATGCCCTGTCACGACTTGGGGATAAAGCAAATCCCTGCTGCATTACGATATTCCTTTGCAAACTTAATTCCACTACTAGCTAATCTATGGGATTACCGGTGTGAATCTACACCAAGCTGTGATTTCATTCACAATCTCGCTGCAAACCACTCACTTACGATTACGAAACCTGACGCTCAGATACTGAGCTGCTGGCGATCGTACCCCACCTCTGTGGCTTAACCGGGATCACTATGGGTCGAGTTGATATCTGCGAAACCGGTCAGGAGGCACCTGAAGAGTGCCTCCTGACCATGAACCACACACGCTAGCGATGTACTTACTTCGGTGTCGGGCCCTTGACCACTTCGACAAAATGACCAACCCGTAAGGTCTTGTGAAATGCTGTCTGGATCTCAGCAGCGGTAACCTTGAGGTAGTTGCGTGCCGCAACCGTCGGCTGGTTCAGAGGCAGATCGTGCTGGGCGTAGTACAGCAACCCCCCGGCAATCGCGTTGATACTGGATTCGAACAATGGAATCCGCCGTACCAACATACCTTGAGCCCGTTTCAGCTCAAGAGCGGTGATTGGCTTGTTCTGCATCGACTTGATATCGCGATACACAATGGCTCTAGCCTTGGACACCTTGCCCGGATCACTGCCCAAAGTCACGCTATAGGTCGAGCGGGTACGGCCCAGGGAAAAGTTTGAACTGACCCCATAAACCAGCCCGGTCTTGACCCGCAGATCACGCCACAGCCGTGAAGCGAATCCACCCTGACCCAGTACCTGATTACCTACCTTGAGTGCGTAGTGCTCAGGACTGTACAGCGTCACCGGCACGTTCTGCACGAACGTCACCGTGTCCTGCAAGCTGGTCTTGTCGGGTACCACGCTGAACGAATGGCTGTTCAAGGGTATGGATGGCAGGTTCAGATGTGGCTTCGAGCCCTCATTTTTCCAACTACCAAATGCTTTGCTTACCGCCCGTTCGGCCTCGGCGGGCGTTACCTTACCGATCACTACGATGGTAGTGAGATCGGGCCGGAAGGTCTGGGCGTAATAGTTGCGAACCTGCTGGTACTTGAGGCCCATCACCTTTTTCGGGGTGGCTTCACGCAAACCTGGATCACCCGCCGGCAACAAGGCCTTGTCGATAGCCCGTTGGAAGTGGTAAGCCGGAGTCTGCATTTGTCCGACCAGGGAGCGCGCCGTCTGCATCCGGGTAATCATGAAAGCACGTTTCGGCAGAGCTGGGTGCAATTCGTTAGCGGCCAGCAGAGCCAGAGCGGCCTGAAAATGTTCCGCTGGCACGGCCAATGAAAACCGATAGCCGCCACTCTCACTTGCAGCCAGGTCATCCAGGGCTTTGTGGAAAGCCAAACGGTTAAGCGAAGTTGTGCCATAGCTGAACAGCCCCTGTAACACCCCGGCCACACCTTCCTGATCTTTGGGCTGCTGCAGGGCTGGGTTGTTGCGCACCCCGCCAATCACCGTGACTGTATTGCTGATGCTTTCCGGCTGGATGATCAGACGCAGACCATTGGGTAACACTTTGACCAGCGGATGCACCGTCGAAGTCGGCACACTCACCTTGGATAGCGCTTGTTTGGCCCACACCGGCAGTTGTACCGGCTTTTCGGGGATCTCAGAGAAACTCTCAGCCCCACCAAAACCCTTGCCGGAAACGGCCTTACCTGAGGACTCCGGGGTCAGAATGGCGGTGATCGCATGGCCAGGTCGTAGAATCTCGCGAGCCAGCCGATTGACCTGCGCCACCGTCACCCCACGGTAGGCCACAGCCATCTGTTCTGGAGACTGATGGCCCTGAAAAGCAATGGCACTGGTCCAGGCATTGGCTAGGCCAGTGATCGAATTTTTCTGGAATTCAAGCTTGGCAATAGATTTACGCTTGGCTGCCGCAACCAGATCGGCCGGCACCCCGTGCTTGGCAATTTTCACCAGCACCCCGCGCATCTGCTTCAGCAAAGCCGCGGAATC
>CAYOLM010000140.1:0-4297 GCA_964404785.1 uncultured Mizugakiibacter sp. | reverse complement strand
TTGGTGGGCATCAAACGGGCGGGTGCCGATGCAATTCTGACTTATTTCGCCCTTGATGCGGCACGGTGGCTGCGCGAAGTGTGAGGTTGGTCATGACATAAACATGGCGTACTCGGGGAGAGCCGCATGCACACACCGGACTTTCTTGCTGCGACACTGTTGTTTCTGCTGGCGATCGTGATTGCGGTGCCGTTGGCTACCTGGTTACGGCTCAGCTCGGTTTTGGGCTATCTGCTCGCAGGTATGGCCATTGGTCCCTATGGTCTGGGCTTGCTCACCCGGAGTGGGGTGATCCAGTCCCTGGCCGAACTGGGGGTGGTGCTGCTGCTTTTCCTGATTGGTCTGGAACTCTCGCCGCAACGTTTGTGGAGGATGCATAGGCAGATTTTTGGGATGGGCCTAGCGCAGGTGGTTTTATCCTCAGTACTGCTTGGATTGGCCGGCTATTATGGCTTGGGTTTGGGCGGCGAAGCGGCAGCGGTGATTGGCATCGCCCTGGCCTTGTCTTCGACGGCTTTTGGGGTGCAGCTGCTGGCCGAGCGTAAGGATCTCGGCACCCGCTACGGCCGCCATACCCTGGCGGTGTTGTTGTTCCAGGATCTAGCGGTTATCCCCCTGCTGGCGGTGGTACCCATGCTGGCGGTGGAAGTGCAGCCGTCAGGCTTTGACTTGCTCGGCGTGCTACGGGTGGTGGGGATCGTTGCGTTGGTTATTTTGGCCGGGCGATTGCTGTTACAGCCCTTGTTTCGAATGGTCGCCCGAACCCATCTTCCCGATGTATCTACGGCGACGGCCTTGCTACTCGCCTTCGGCATGGCGTGGTTGGTCGGCTTGGCGGGAGTGTCCATGTCATTGGGGGCATTTCTGGCTGGTATGTTGCTTGCTGACAGCGCCTATCGACACGAAATTCAGTCCCATATCCAGCCATTCAAAGGCCTGTTGCTGGGATTGTTTTTTGTAGCGGTAGGGATGTCAGTAGATTTACGTCTGATCTGGATGGAGCCCCTGCTGATATTGGGCCTAGTGCTGGGTTTGCTGATCGTGAAGGCGCCGATTCTCGCTTTGATTGGGCGGTATTTTGGTGGTCTGGATATTATCGAGACCCTGCGCTTCACGAGTTTGCTGGCTTCGGGAGGTGAATTTGCCTTCGTGATTTTATTTCAAGCGCATCAGGTCAATCTGATTAGTCCGGTGATGCACGCCCGATTGCTGTTGGCAATTACTTTGAGCATGGGTATGACGCCCCTTCTGGTGGGCTTGGTTTCGCGTCTGTGTACGCTACGGCAAGCCGAAGTCGAAGTAGATGAGCCGCCCTATGACTCGCCGGAGTCCCCAGAGGTACCCTCGCGGGTTATTCTTGCCGGCTATGGTCGGGTTGGACAAATTGTGGCGCGGGTTCTGCATGCTCGGGGCATTCCCTATACCGCGCTGGAACATTCGATCGAGCAGGTTGAACTCTCACGGCGTTTCGCAGGCGCACGGATTTTCTTTGGCGACCCGTCGCGTCCCGAGTTGTTGCAGGCGGCGCATATTGATCAGGCTGAGGTGTTTGTGCTGGCCACCGATGATCCGGAAACCAATCTACGGACCGCACGGCTGGTACGGCGTTTGTACCCACACCTGCAAATAGTGGCGCGAGCCCGCAATCGTCAGCATGCCTTCCGGTTGCTGGAGTTGCAAGCTGATACGGTGGTGCGGGAGACCTTCCACTCCAGTCTGGTCATGGCTCGGCGCGTATTGGAACTGCTGGGTATCGACCCGGCGAGTGCTCAACAACAGCTTGATCGATTCCGTGAGCACGATGAAAAGCTGTTACAGGAGCAGTCGTTGTTGTACGACGACGAGGCACTACTGGTCCAATCCCATCGTGAGGCCTTTGTCGAGCTGGAAACCCTGTTCAAGGAGGATATCGAACACCAGGTGCGTCGGCCTCCGCCAGCAAATGATGCCGGCACTGATTAACTGCAGAGGTTGTTCATACCTCCAATTCCCGGGCCAGATCCACGTAGCCTAAACGGCGGGCCACCTCGACCGGTTGTCGTCCCCAGCTATCCAGGGCTTGTCGGGAAGCCCCCCGCGTAAGCAGCATCCGTGCCGGGGCCAGCAGGGCATGCAACGCGCAGGCATGCAAGGGGCTAACCCCGCGACTATCTGCAGCACCAATCAGCGCGCCAGCAGCGAGCAGACTGGGCAGTAAAGCCCCGATATGGGTGGCATCGCCATCTTGTCCGGGGGGTGCGTGCGCCCCCAACAGGAACAACAGTGCAGTCGTACCATGGGTGTCGGCACGTCGTGGACTTGCCCCTGCCGTAAGCAGGACATCAAATACCCGGCGGGCACGCAGACTGTCGCCTTGATCATAGGCATGACGGGTAGCCATCATCAGGGCGTCTTGTCCGGCTTGGTTTACCGCGTGGATGTCGGCACCATGTTGGAGTAATAGTTCGATCATTTCATGGTTGCCGCTGGCGGCAGCAAATTGCAATGCTGTGGCTTGGTCGGCAAGCCGTTGATCCGGCTGAGCGCCCGTATCCAGCAGTCGCCGGGCCAGGCGGGGTTGTCTGCCCAGGACGGCGGCGGCCAAGCAGGTTACGCCATTGTTGGCGGCCAGTCGGTGGTTGGCACCGGTGGTCAGCAGGAATTCGGCAATCTCGTCATGCCCGGCTCCGCAAGCGTGGAGTAGGGCACTGGCACCTACTGAATCACGGCTGTCGACGTCGAAGCCGAGCTGATGCAGGCGTTGCACTGCGGCCAGATCCCCATTTTTTGCCGCCACCACCAAATCGGTGGCCCGCAGCGGCCGCAAAGGCAGTGAAAAGGCCCCGTCCCAGCGCAGCCAGTACACCAGATCCCATTCTCCGGTTGCCAGCGCCAGGCCGAGTGGAGTTTCTCCGCAGTCATTCACGCATTCGGGATCGCCTCCCTGGGCGATCAGACGACGCACTGCCGTCGGGGTGAGTGAGGTTGGGTGCTCCAAGGCGTGGTGTAGGGTATTACGCCCGCGTTGATCGCACTGGTTGGGGTTGGCCCCATAATCCAGCAGCGATTCCTGCCAAGCGACTTGTTGTACAGCCGCGGCTAGGGACAAAGGGGTGCGACCTTCGGCATCGGCTCCAAAGGGATCGGCACCGCGTCCGAGCAGACCGGGTACCAAGCGGCTTCCGGTTTGGTTGGGGTCAAGTCGGGCCAGGATACGGGCTAGCAGGCCAGTACCTGCGGGACTGGCACCGGCCTGGAGCAGGTCTTGCAAGGCCTTGAGTGAATCGGGAAGCCGCTCGGCCAGAGCGTCAAACAGGCGTATTCCATCCGTGAGGTGAGCTTCAACGTCAAGGCCGTGCTCCAGTAGCCAGGCTCGGGGTGCGCCTTGGTTCGGATCGCTTAAATCGACAAATAGTTGGGCTTGGCAGGCGTTTGTCCAGCCCCGGAAAAGGCTTACAAAAGTTGCTGCGACAGCCCAATGACTGTAACGCAGTGCATTGGCCAGATCGTCCGGAGTATCCGCGCCCGGCTCAGGTGCAGCGATACCGATCAGCTGAGTAGGCAGGGCGGCGTGTGGATCGAGCACCGCCAGCAGATCCCAGCGACCGGCCGCGCAGGTGTGATCCAGGGCTGAGCGACCGTCCTGGCCCGGAGTGTGTGGGTCAGCACCGAGATTCAGCAGTCGCTGTACGGTATCAGCATCGACTCGCGGTGATTGGCATGCCAGGCATAGTGCATCGCGCCCATGTAGATCTCGGGCCTGGACGTCGGGGTGGCTGGTACTGAGCAGTTCAAGAACGGCAGCGGCTCCGGCTCGTGCCGCCTCCATCAGTGCAGTGGTACCGTTGCGGTCAGCAACGTGGGTGTCCGCACCGGCGGCCAGCAATACTCGGACGATGCTGACGTGGCCTTCCAGGCAGGCCGTCATCAGCGCAGTGCGACCCAGACGATCCGTGGAGTTGGGGTCAGCATGGTACTTGAGTAGCAGCCGCACACCGTTCACATCATCCCCGGCGATGCCACAGGCAGCGTGTAGCACGGGTTCGCCAGCAACCGGCAGTGACGATGCACCATGTTGCAGAAGATACTCAACCAAAGGCCAGTTAGCACCCCGGCAGGCCAGTGCCAGTGGGGTCAGGCCATGGTTGTCAACGGCATCAATGTCCGCACAGGCATCCAGCAGCATGGCCGCTACATTGGGATTGCCGGCAAGGGCCGCTCCATGCAACGGGGTTTGCCCTTGAACATTTGGCAAACGTGGGTCCGCACCGTTGGTCAGTAACACCAGGACAACCTCTTCACGGCCATGCCAGCTATC
>CAYOLM010000139.1:0-4308 GCA_964404785.1 uncultured Mizugakiibacter sp. | reverse complement strand
ATCGGCCAGATAGCCCCTGTCAAAACCCAGACATGGCGTTGTAATCGTTGCGCAAGCATGCGGGCACGACGTGCTGTCACCTCGCTCCGGGAACGGTTCCGTACCTTGAATACGGCCAGTGTGGCGTTTGCCGAACGCCATATTCTGGTGCTGATAAGTAATTTGTCGCGCAATTCAACACGTAACAATAGTGCCCGCGGCGGTGGCCTGAGGGGGGTGCGTAGCTCACGAAAATCAAGTGTCTCGAACAGCCTGGCCAGTAATGTGGCCTGCGCCTGTGGACGGATCACCCCCGGTGCGGCCCGGCTTACACTGATCTGGCCTTGAGCATTTTGTACCAGGAAAAATTCTGGCCCACCAGGTGCCGACAACTGCAGTTTGGCAATCTGCTCGACAGCGATGGACAATAACGGATGAGACATCCAATCAGCCGTCCGCTGCGATGGGGTCAGATCACCCTCCACCAGAAAACTTTGGGCTGCCCCCAGCTTGCGCACAAAAGTGCCATCCTGGCGTGAGTCATAATGGCCAATGATCAGTCGAATGGGATGCTGAGCACCGCTCAAGATGAGTTCGATACCACCCACCCCCGCCCGGCTGCGCGCTTGCACACCAATCGCCGCATACTTAGAAGGCTGGTTAGTCTTGGCCGCAAGGATCCGAGTGCTGCCAAGGCGCAACAGCCAGCCACGTATCCGGGCCGCATCAGCCGGCTCATCGGTACCTGTCAATTTCCAGCCTGCTATCTCGCGAATTAGATGTAGCTCAGTCCGCTTATCCTTCCCCAGCAAGCGAATGGCACGGATAGAATTGACCTCTTTGGTCAAATTGGGAAACAGCAGCTGGCCATCCAGGTTTGCCCGGGAATGAAACGAGTAATCGGGTAACCAGACCCAGAGCGCCAGTACCCCCAGCGCGATCAGCCACCACCACACAAGGCTGCGCAAACTCATGGCTGGTCCTGGCCCCAGTGCCGCCGCCAACTGCGAACCAAAGCGACCAGCAAGGCTAGCAAGCTGAGCAGCACAGGAATCAGTACACTGTCGATGAGCATGATATTCGCCTGCAGATTCTGGATACGGGCATTCAGATGCCGTTCGATACGTCGCAATTGACGACGAATTTCCTCCTTGTTGCGATTCAATTCTGCCAGGCGCGGTCGTTGCGCCTGTAATGCCGTAGTAAGACTCGAACCAGCATGCTCGATCGACAATACCTGTCGTTGCACAGCATTAAGTTGTTGTTCAAGCGCTAATTTATGCTCACGGTATGCGGCAGCAGCACGGGTTCGCAATGCTTGCAGGCGGGTAAAAGGGCGTACCGAAACAGCTCGGCCACGGATCGAGATCAATGCTGAGGAACCACTGAGATTATCCACGACATTGAGAAAAAAATCACCGTTGTTGGCAAATGGGCTGGCTAGTGTCTGGCCAAAGAATGGCAGCCACTGCACCCACAGTCGGTCACTGAGGATGTCGGTATCGGCCACTACAATAATATCTGCGGGCGCTGCGCCCGGTTTCAAAGGACCAATCAGACGGCCGGCAATGACATAACGGTCGATACCGGTATGAAAGCCGTCGAGCAGCGTTTGTGGGTTGTGCGAAGCTATGACCCTTGCCGCCGACACCAGACCCGAGTCAGGGCCGGACTGTAACAGCGGCATCAACCGCAATGGGGCATGCTTGAGCTGTTCGAAGGTACCGGCACTCAATATGTTAATGCTCGACAGGCCGGCTGTGGTGACATCGTCATGACTGATTTCAGCCCGACCCAGTCCAATCAGAGCTGGATCCCGAACGGTGCGGCGACCCGGAGTCAACTGAATACTGCGTGCAAGAGGAGGATCCAGCACCACTTGATCCGGATTGAAGGCGATACCCCACTGGGTGAGAAGAGGGGCTACAGCCCGTGCCGCCGCTTTGGCACTGAGTGCCGCATAAGCGGATGGCAAGGTTTGGGGATCAGGATCCAGAAACAGCGCCAAGTGCCCGCCGCGCTGCAAATAAGCTTCAACAGCTTGACGAGCTGTAGCAGTCAGGTTGGACGGTTGCACCAACAACAATACCCGCACATCCGCTGGAATGGCATGTAGATTGGTCGGATCCAGTATCTGCAAATGAAACAGCTTGCGTAGCTGCTGCAACACACTCCATCGGGGAATACCCTGGCTCGCCGAAGCCGTTCTGGTGGCATCCAGCGATAGGCCCGTGATCAGTCCCACCACGGGTTGCCGGGAAGAAGACAGTTCATAGAGCATCCGCGCAATGTCGTATTCCAGAAAGGCTTCCTTGTCCGGCTGTAAAAAGGGCAATACCGCCAACCCCGTAGTGCCATTGGTTCCAACCAGACCAAAGAAGGTTCGTGCCCCTCCCACGCCACCAGGCATCGGTGTCAACCCATAAGCGAGTGCCCGATCTTCCGCCTCGGAATAGGGGCTCGGATTGAGTACTCGTACCTGCAGCATGCCATGCGTATGGCGCTGAATCTCCTTCAGCATCCCAAGTACCCGTTGTTCATAAGCACGCAATCGGGGTTGGTCGCGGCTGGCATGCCGCGAAAAGAACAAGGCCAGGTGGATAGGTTGCTGCAAAGATCGGGCAATGCGTACTGTCCCTGGTGCCAGGGTATGCACGTGGTTCTGGGTCAGATCAAAGCGGATACCATTGAATGCCCGCCCGCTCAATAACACCAGCAGCACATACAGCAGCGCCATGGCTAGCAACCCTAATACCCCAAGGAAGCGATGCGGGTGCATTCAATCGGCCCGGATCATACCTAACATGACGCCACCCGCAGTGAGCCAGGCCAGGATCGTCAGAACAAAGAAAACGATATCGCCGAGATCCAATACGCCCTGCTGGATAGCTTGAAAATGCGCTAGGAAACTGAATTCAGCCAAGCTGTTCAGGGCCAATAGCGGCAATACATGAGCCAGCACATCCTGGACCATCGGTTCACCGATAACCAGGTACAAAAAACCTACCGCAACCGTGAGAATGTACGCCACCACCTGATTGCGGGTTGCCGCCGACAGACAGATTCCGATGGAGAGCATCGCCCCAGCTAGCAACAGGCTGCCCAGATATTCGACCAGAATCGCTCCATTGTCGGGATGCCCCAGGTAATTCACGGTCAGCCACATCGGAAACGTTAACGCCAAGGCCAGTCCTACGAACAGCCAGGCTGCAAAAAACTTGGCTAGCATGGCCGACCAACGGCCAATCGGTAGGGTCAACAAGAGTTCCAAGGTGCCACTGCGGCGTTCTTCGGTCCACAAGCGCATGGAGGATGCTGGCACCAGCACCAGATAAAGCCAGGGATGAAACTGGAAAAAAGGCCCCAGATCAGCCTGTCCTCGGGAAAAGAAATTCCCCATGTAGAAGGTAAAAACTGCCGAGAGCACCAGAAAAACGACGACAAATACATAGGCGACCGGAGTGACTGAATAAGCCTGCAGTTCACGCCGAAAAACCGCCAAAAAACCTCTCATTCTGGAAGTCCTCGGGCCGCAGCAACGTGTTTTTCGAACACATCGTCAAGCCGTCCTTGTTCAAGTTGCAGCTCTTTGGGAACGACCTTGTAAGTTGCCAGCAACTGTTGAACGAGGGGCAGGATCTGCCGGCCAGACTTGGGGAAAACAGTCACCCGACCATCCATGGGGTCAATCTCCACGGTGTCCACCGAAGGCAGCAGTCCCAAGGCAGCTCGTACCGGCCCGCTACCCTTGGCGGTGAAGGATACGGCCCCATGGTAGCGTGATTGTTCCGCCAGCTCTGCGGGGGTCGTATCAACCACCAAACGCCCGCATACCATCAACGCAACCCGGTTACACACCGCCCGTACTTCTTCAAGAAGATGGGTGGAAACTATCAGACTGTGATCACGGGCCAGTGAGCGAATCAGCTTACGTACCCCGCGACGCTGATTGGGATCCAGTCCATCTGTAGGCTCATCAAAGATAAGTGCTGGTGGATCATGCAAGATGGCCTGAGCCAGACCTAACCGACGTCGGTACCCCATCGACAAGGTTCCAGTCGGCGATTTCAATACCTCCTCAAGCTCAAGCAGCTGCACCACTTCTTCGAAACGCTGTCGGCGCCGCAGACCACGTAAACCATGCACGTCGGCAATAAAGCCAAGAAAACTGCGTACGCTCATTTCCTCATAAGCGGGCGCGCCCTCCGGCAAATAGCCGAGCAGGCGGTGCACGGCCTTGGGGTGACGCAACACATCCCGGCCACAAACCCGCACCGTACCCGCCGAAGGTGCAAGAAACCCGGCGATCATGCGCAGGGTGGTACTTTT
>CAYOLM010000138.1:2646-4340 GCA_964404785.1 uncultured Mizugakiibacter sp. | reverse complement strand
TCACTGGGGTTGAACCAAGGATCGCAACATGCCACCTCGCGAAGGTAATCTGCAAGCGCCCACCCGGCATCCCCTGGGTTGGACTGAACCCGATTTTTGGGACGCAACTAAGCTTGAAGCCGAACAAGAGCGGATCTTCAACATCTGTCATGGCTGTCGTCGCTGCGTCAGTCTTTGCAAAGCCTTCCCCACCCTGTTCGACCTGATCGACGAATCCGCAACAATGGAAATCGATGGCGTCGACAAGGCCGACTACGGCAAGGTTGTTGAGCATTGCTATCTTTGCGATCTCTGTTATCAGACCAAATGCCCGTATGTGCCACCGCATCCTTGGAACGTCGATTTTCCGCACCTGATGCTGCGGGCCAAATCGGTGCATTTCAAAAAACATGGAGTGCCACTCAAGGCTAAGATTCTTTCCAGCACCACCACAGTGGGACGCCTGGCCTCGACCCCGGTCATTGCCGGAGTCGTCAATGCGGCCAACCACAGCGGCATCGGTCGCAAGATGCTGGAAAAAACCCTGGGTGTGCACCGCGATGCCGTGGTGCCCGACTACCACAGTCGAACCGCCCGCAAGCGTCTGCGCAAGGCCCGGGGCGAGGGTCAAGCTACACCAGCCGGTCGGACTCAGGGCAAGGTCGCCCTGTTTGCCACTTGCTACTGCGATGTGTCGCTGCCCCAAGTCGTGGAGGATTTGCATGCCGTACTCGAACACAACAACATTCCCACTCGTTTAGTGCCCCAGGAAACCTGCTGCGGTATGCCCAAGCTCGAGTTAGGTGATCTACAAAGCGTACGCGCCTACAAGGAAAAGAACATCCCGGTACTCGCTGCGCTGGCCCGCGAAGGTTATGACCTCATCGCTGCCATTCCGTCCTGCGTGTTGATGTTCAAACAGGAACTACCACTGATGTTTCCCGACGACGATGAGGTGCAGCAGGTCAAACAGCATTTCTTCGATCCTTTCGAGTACCTGAGCGAACGGCACCATGAAAACCTGCTGAAAATTGACTTTAAACAGTCGCTTGGTAAAGTTGCCTGGCAAGCGGCATGCCATCAACGGGTCCAAAAAATCGGTCCAAAAACCCGTGAAATTCTTACATTGATACCTGATACCGAGGTCACCACCATCGAACGTTGCTCAGGACACGATGGCACCTATGGGGTGAAATTGGCGACCTATCCCATTGCCCGTAAGCTTGCCAAACCAGTGGAAGAACGCGTACGCCAGGCCGAACCTGAACATTTCACCAGCGACTGTCCCATGGCCGGCGCCCACATTGCCCATGGGCTCGGCCAGAAACCCGCTGCAGAACATCCGATCAGCCTGCTGCGCCATGCCTACGGCATTTAATCCCCATCGACGGGAAACCGGAATATCTCATGAAAAAACTAACTCGTGACGACCTGCTCGACCTGGAAACCTATAGCCGCGAACGTGGTGATTTTCGTACCCGCATCGTGGCCCATAAGCGTGAGCGCACCGTACACCTCGGCCCTCACCTCACCTTTCTTTTTGAAGACCGCCAGACCGTTCTGTACCAGATTCAGGAAATGCTGCGTATCGAACGTATTTTTGAGCCTGAAGCGATTGACGAGGAACTGCAAACCTATAATCCCCTGATTCCGGAAGGTGCCAACCTCAAGGCTACTTTGATGATCGAGTATGCCGACGTGGAAGAACGGCGCCA
>CAYOLM010000138.1:0-2546 GCA_964404785.1 uncultured Mizugakiibacter sp. | reverse complement strand
CGGATATTGTCCGCCAGAGGCTGCGGCCGACACCGCGAAGCTAGCACCTGGCCGTGCCTGGGCAGGGCCATATCACTTAGATAACAACCCAGCTCATGGCCAAACACCAGACCCTCCAGTAACGAGTTGCTAGCCAATCGATTGGCACCGTGTACCCCACTTGAGGCTACTTCACCCACTGCATAGAGGCCCTCCACACTGCTTGCCCCGTGCTCATCCACCCGAATTCCGCCCATGCAGTAATGGGCAGCAGGGGTTACCGGAATCGGTTCGTCACGTGGATCAATACCGGCTTCACGGCAGGCAGCAAAAACCGTCGGAAATCGCTGTGGAAATGCGCGACCTACCGCATTACGTGTATCCAGAAACACCCCACCGGTGTCGTACCTCGCTTGCCACATCGCCCGCGCCACAACATCACGTGGGGCGAGTTCCGCCGCCGGGTGCAGTGCTGGCATAAAACGACAACCGTTGGCATCAAACAGTTGGGCCCCCGCGCCACGCAGCGCCTCGGTCACTAGGGGCAGACGCCCCGCGACCCCTGGCCCACGTAGATCCAGTGCTGTCGGATGAAACTGTACGAATTCCAGGTCGTTCAGTACTGCTCCTGCCCGCCGGGCCATTGCCATACCGCTGCCATCGGCGGTAACAGGGTTGGTGGTGTAGCGATACAAACCCGCATAACCACCGCTAGCCAGGATCACCACAGCAGCCCGCCATAATTCCATGCCATCAGGACCCTCTACCCAGGCACCTACCACGCGCCCCGCAACATCCTGGGCCAGCTCAAATGCCCGGCGTAAGCCAAGTAGCTGCAGGTGCCCGGCAACGACCGCTTGCCGCTGCAAAATACGCATCAGTTCGGCACCGGTGGCATCACCATGGGCATGCACGATGCGAGCCCGTGAATGAGCCGCCTCACGACCCAGGGCCAGCGCGTTGCCCTGCTCCCGGCGGTCGAACTCCGCACCCCCGGCAAGAAGTCGGTTGATGGCCTCTGCGGCCCCTTCACTGAGACGCCGTACAGCATGCTGATCGTTACGGTAACTGCCTGCCTGCAGGGTATCGCTAGCATGGAGTACAGGACTGTCGTCGTCACCCAGGGCCGCAGCAATACCGCCCTGGGCCCAGTGACTGGAGCCATCCTCAGCAGGTGTCCCAACACTCAGCACCATCGTTGCTCTGGGCGCACAGGCCAGGGCCGCACTGAGTCCCGCCACTCCCGAACCAAGCACCAGTACCTCGCTGCGATATTCGCAAGGGTGACCGGTTGGAGACATGGTTATGGATTTAATTTGGACTGTAGCTGAGCTAATAGCGAACTTCAGGCGGCCTGCTGTTCAGCACGCCCAACTGCCAGCATCCGTTCCACAGCGCTTCGGGCTCGGCGGGCTATGTCGGCATCCACTTCCACCGCATACTGATGATGTAGCAGGGCGTCACGAATCCCTTCCAGGGTGATGCGTTTCATATACGGGCACAGGTTACACGGGCGCACAAACTCGACATCAGGAAAATCGGCGGCCACGTTATCGCTCATGGAGCATTCGGTAATCAATGCCACTCGTTGCGGTCGGTTACGGGCGACGTAATTAATCATCCCCGATGTCGACCCGGAAAAATCAGCCTCGGCCAGTACCTCAGGGGTACATTCAGGATGGGCAACCACCTCGATTCCGGGGTAATCGGATCGCAAGCCCCGGATCTGTTCAGGGGTGAAATGCTCATGGACTTCACATACCCCTTCCCAGAGAATCAGCTCGACTTCGGTTTGTGCCGCAACATTCCGGCCCAGATAGCGATCGGGTAGAAAGATCACCCGCGGTACCCCCAGACTCTCCACCACCTGCAAGGCATTCGCCGAGGTGCAGCAGACATCAGTCTCCGCTTTCACTGCGGCAGAAGTATTGACATAGCTGACCACGGGTACTCCCGGATAAGTCCGCCGCAGAGATCGCACATCCTCGGCCGTAATCGAATCAGCCAGTGAACAGCCCGCCTGCAGAGAGGGGATCAGCACCGTACGGGAAGGATTGAG
The DNA here is from genome assembly GCA_964404785.1 of uncultured Mizugakiibacter sp. Lineage (GTDB taxonomy): Bacteria > Pseudomonadota > Gammaproteobacteria > Xanthomonadales > Rhodanobacteraceae > Metallibacterium. The sequence goes on along the minus strand of CAYOLM010000138.1, from coordinate 508 downwards.
AATCTTCGCCGTTTCGGCCATAAAGTACACCCCGGCCATCACGATGATCTCGGCTTCGCTAGCCACCGCCTGACGCGCCAAGGCCAGTGAATCGCCAGTGAAATCGGCCACTCCGCGATAAATAGTAGGCACTTGGTAATTATGAGCAAGCACCACCGCCTTGCGGGCTTTCTTGAGTACCTGGATCTCTTCGATCAGTGGCTTAACGACCATCCATTCCACCGCCGGCACAAACTGCTGTAACGGTGAGGTGGATGTAGTGGGTACTGAGGTCGTCGTCATATTTATGCTCCAAGTGAGCATTTAGGTGTTGACTATGCTACGCCAGAGCATTACCTGGAACAAGCGCCAGCTATTTGTAAGATTCAATGAGTCGGGGACGCGCGGCAGCGGCAACGGGCTGTGTACATGGCGAAAAGACCCAGCCGAACCCCTGCAAAAGCATTCATGGCCGGGCCCTGCAAACCGGTTGACCGAACGCTCCCCATTCCGACTCATTGATGGATTG
>CAYOLM010000137.1:0-4341 GCA_964404785.1 uncultured Mizugakiibacter sp. | reverse complement strand
GAAACCGCAACCCCCGATCTGCATCAGGCCCAGCTTTTTGCCGAGGCGATTCATGCCCAATTCCCGGGCAAATTGCTGGCCTACAATTGTTCACCCAGCTTTAACTGGAAAAAACACCTGGATGCCGCCACCATCGCCAACTTCCAGAATGAACTGGCGGACATGGGCTACCGCTTTCAGTTCATCACCCTGGCCGGCTTCCATGTGCTGAATCATTCCATGTTCCAGTTAGCTAAGGCTTATCAGCAACGGCAGATGGGAGCCTATGTGGAATTACAGGAGGCCGAGTTTGCCGCCGAGCAACAAGGCTATAGCGCAGTGCGCCACCAGCGTGAGGTTGGGGCCGGATATTTTGATCAGCTCAACCAGGTCATAAGTGGTGGCTTGTCCTCACTCTCGGCCTTGGATGGATCCACCGAGGAAGCTCAGTTTGAAGCGGAGTTGGAGGCGGATATCGCCTAAATAGCGGGTCGCTGGCATGCTTGTCGGGCAGCAGGTATCGTAAGCATTCACAGTTCGCGAGGATGACCGTGGATGTAGATCAACAGTCCGAGCTTACCTCGGCTTTGCGGGTTGTTGAGGCCAGCGCAAAATATACCCTTAGCGAGGTTGAGTTTGAGTTGTTGACTTCAGTTACGGTACGACGTGCTGTGGAAGCAGGTGCCCAATTGATCAGTAAGGGTGAATTCGGCCGCAGTATGTACCTCATCGAAGCAGGTGAAGTATGCCTGGAATTTGGTGATGAGCAGCCTGACAAGATTCTTGGGCCCGGTGAATATTTCGGTGAACTGGTGTTGTTTATCGGTAGTCACCAGCGCATGGCCAGTGCCACGGCGATGAGTGCAGCGGTGGTACACGTACTCGATAAGGGCATGTTCAAACGTTTATTGCATCAGCAACCGCTGCCCATCGCTGAGTTCATGAGTCGTTCGTTCAGTCGTCTGGTTGCCAGCGAACAACAGCTTATTACCCGCTTGCGCCGTCGCAACGAGGATCTGCTACAGGCGATCGATCAACTGCGCCGTACTGAAGACCGCCTGCAGCTGGCCGAGCGTCAGGTACATAGTGATGATCTTACCGGGTTGTGCAATCGCCGAGGCTTATACAAGCATCTGGAAAACCTGGGTCCCAACACTCCCCCTGATTGTCAATTAGCCTTGTTGTTGATTGATATCGATAACTTCAAGCAAGTCAATGATCTGCATGGCCATCTGACCGGTGACCGGGTTTTGCGAGCCGTGGCTCAGGCACTGGAAAGTGCCGCCGGGGCACGCGATTTACCCATTCGTCTGGGTGGTGATGAGTTTGCTTTGCTCGCTGAGGTGCACGGCCGAGCTGATTTGCCATCTCTGGCTGAGCGCTTGCAGCATACGCTTCGCCACTATGTGATCAGCCATCAGGGGCAATCGATCTCCTGCAGCGTGAGCATGGGTGGGGTGTTGTGTTCAGCACAAAGTGATTGGCCCCAATGGTACAGCGATGCGGATGCCGCCCTGTATCGGGCCAAGGCACGGGGTGGCAACGCTTACGATCTAGGATAGGGTGAACTATGAGCACAGATAGCGACCATCAAGGACAGGGGGAAACCCCGGAACTCAATACCCTGGTGTTGTGCGACCTGGTTGATTCGACTGCGTTGCTGGAAAAGCTGGGCGATCAGCGGGCTGCACAATTGATCCGTAAACATGACCGCATGGCGCGGGCGGTGCTGGAGCTGCATCAGGGACGGGAGATCGACAAGACCGATGGGTTTCTGTTGCTATTTACCCGGCCGATTTACGCGCTCGGTTTCGCCTTGGACTATTTACGCGGATTGGCGCACTTGAGTGCTGCCGAAAGCGTACTGCTACGCGCCCGGGTTGGCGTACATATGGGCGAAGTGCTGATCTGGAAAAACCCTGCAGAGGATATCCGCCGGGGGGCTAAACCGATCGAGGTCGAGGGCTTGGCCAAGCCGATAGCCGCTCGCCTGGCCCAACTGGGCTTGCCAGGACAGATCCTGCTATCCAGCGCCGCCGCCGGACTCGCTCGACGGGCCGAGATAGAGTTGCAGGCAGGAGGTGAAAAGAGAGAATTGAGTTGGAAACACCATGGTTATTATCGTCTCAAAGGCGTGCCTGAACCCATTGAGGTACTTGAGGTTGGCGAGCTGCGCAGTGCGCCGTTGCGTCCCCCTCCCTCAACCCGTAATGCCCGCCGCTTGCTACCGTGGTGGCGGCGGCCGTTGATACTTACCGCCGAGACGGTGGTACTGCTGGTGGCGGTAGGCATGGGAATGTGGTTCGGTTTGCGTAGTCCGCCGGCACTAGCCTTTGCTGCCCGCGATTGGGTGGTGGTGACTGGGGTACAGAACTATTCCGGGATTAAGACCTTGAACGACGCGCTGGCTACTGCGGTACGCATTGGCCTATCACAGTCGCGCTATGTCAACGTGATGCCGGATATGGAAGTGGCCGCTACGCTGCGGCGCATGCGCTTACCTGCAGATACCCCGGTGACCCGCCAGCTTGGTATCCAGATCGCCCAGCGCCAGGGCGCTCGGGCAGTCATAGTGCCGGTACTCAATAGTGTTGGCGGGCAGTTACAGGTCGCCGCCGAAGTGGTCGATCCCAAGAACGGTGCCGTGGTCTATACCGATAGTGCGGTGGCCAGCAATGCTCGCGGCTTGTTGCCGACCACCGATAAAGTATTGCGTGAAATCCGTAGCAATTTAGGTGAGTCGATGGTAGCCATCGGCAAGTCCTCGGCACCGCTGGCTGAGATCACCACCTCGAACCTGGGGGCGCTGCGGGCCTACTCGAAAGCGCTGCAGTTATTAGGTGGCGGCAAGGTCAAGCAAGCATTATTACTATTGAACGAGGCGATCCAACAGGATCCAAAGTTTGCTCTGGCCCACTCGAAACGGGCGGCCATCGAACTGGCGTTCCTGGGTGACCGAGCCGCTGCATATCGCGATTTACAGGCGGCCCTGCGAACTTCCAGTCGCCTGTCCTTGCGGGAACGTCTTGGGGTCCAGGGGATGTTCAACATGGTGTTCGGTCAGTTGGACAAGGCCATCGACAAGTATTCCCTGCTGAGTAGCCTTTATCCTGGTGCGGTTGGGCCGCAGCAGGACCTAGGAGAGATCGCACTTTGGTACAGCAACCGGTTGGCACAGGCGGCCAAGCATTTCCGGGTGGTAACCCGTTCGCACGATCCTCAGCGGGGGGGGGCATGGTTCGGCTTGGCGTTGGCGGAAACCGGAATGGGTCATCGTAACGCGGCAGTCCATGCGGTTCAGCAAGGGTGGAAATTGGGAACGATTGCTCCAAGAATGCAGGATTTGCCGCCTTTGCTGGTCACTGGCGACTACGCTGTTGCTCTCAAGCGCTTGAACAGCATGCCTAAGACGCTTCCTCCAGCGATCTTTGCCGCGATTGCCAGCAACCGGGCGGCGCTCGCCCTGATCCAGGGTGAGGACCAGGCGGCGTCCGCGGATTTATTACAAGCCCTTGACCTGGCCCATAAGGGCGGCGACGAATCACAGCAAGCCATCTTTAAACTAGCGCAGCGGGCGTGGTCCTTATATGCACGACAACCGGGCGCTCGCACAGCACTGCGCCGCTATGCCCAGCAGCTGACGTCATCGTTTGGGCAGGATCCGGTGTTGATCACCGGTAACCGGGTGCTTGTTGCCGCCCGAGTAGCGATGCTGGCACGAACTTATCACCTCCGTGGTCTGGCCGAACGGTTGCTGCAAGTCTCACGAGCCAGCGCCTTTCGGGGGGGCTACCCTTCACGAGAAGCATTCTGGAACACCGCATCTTGTTACACCCGCCGGGGTTTGTCGGATACCCAGCGGATCGCCTGCCTCAAGGCGTTGCTCAATGGCCACGAGTATGCTGAAACGCACATCGCACTGATGAACCTGTATCGGCGTTCCGGGCAGTCCTTGCCAGCACGAGATGAAGCCTTATGGTTACAAAAACACCGGGGTCAGGCGCTGGTCGAATTGCATAACCAGCCGATGCTGATCCCCAATATATTGGCATTGCGAATCGCTACCAATATCGCCAAACGGGGCGGAGCATTTACAGCTAAGCAGCACGCTAAACCGCTTTTAGTGACACCGCTTACTTCACCATAAAGATCCACAGACCCACATCGCCTTTTATCCGCTCAACGAGTTGTTCACGTTGACTTTGCAATGTTTGCTTAGACGGTAGTTGGCGTACGGCCGGAATATCAGCCAGATCCACGACAATGTTGAATTCCTGCAGTGCTGCCAACGGATTATCTAGCATCTTTTCACGAAAGGCGTCGTCGACACTCAGCCGGTCAAGAAATTTCTCAATAATTTCG
>CAYOLM010000136.1:0-4368 GCA_964404785.1 uncultured Mizugakiibacter sp. | reverse complement strand
GGTTCGGCAACTACCGTGGGGCGACCCTGATCGGCTTGCTCCCGAATACGGATATCCAGCGGTAGTGAACCCAACAGCGGCACCTCATAGTCCCTGGACATACGTTCTCCGCCTCCAGACCCAAAGATATCCTCCTCATGTCCGCAGGCTGAGCAGATGTGCGTAGCCATGTTCTCAATGATACCCAGTACCGGAACTTTGACCTTGGCGAACATTTGCAAAGCCCGGCGGGCGTCAAGCAAGGCGAGATCCTGGGGGGTAGTGACGATGACCGCACCCGCCACCGGAACCCGCTGCGCCAGCGTGAGCTGGATATCACCCGTACCCGGTGGCAGGTCGACAATCAGGTAATCGAGATTGTCCCAGACTGTGCCGTTGAGTAACTGCTGCAGGGTCTGTGTCACCATCGGACCACGCCAAATCATCGGTGTGTCCTCACCAATCAGCACCCCGATCGACATGGCCTGCAGACCATGGGCCTGCATTGGCGTGAAGTGTTTACCATCAGGAGTACCTGGCTTGCCCTCAAGCCCTAGCATGCGCTGCTGGCTAGGCCCGTAGATATCGGCATCGAGCAGGCCAACCTGGGCGCCTTCAGCCTGCAAGGCCAGGGCAAGATTGGCGGCAATAGTAGATTTACCCACCCCACCCTTGCCGGAGGCCACGGCAATGATGTTCCGAACACCATCCAGCAGGCTCAGGCCATCCTGGACCTGGTGGGGCTGCACCTTGTGATATAGAGAGATGCTCACTGTATCGATACCCGCGATAGCGAGCAGTTTGGGTTCCATCGCGGCAACCAAAGCCTCGTGATAGCCCTGTGCCGGATAGGCCAGTTCGATATCCACGGCCAAGCGGCTGCCATCCAGGCCCACGCTCCGCACGTTCGCCGTATCCGCAAGCATCCGGCCACTGTTCAGATCAGGCATGGCCGCAATACACTGTCTGACTTGAGATTCGAGTTGTTCATTCATAAGTAAGCAGCTGTAGATGGATTGAGCAGATTACGAAGTATGCCAGAGTCCGACCATGCTGCGGCACTGCGGCAGTGCAGCTTGACCTTGTACCAACCTGGTTGCAGGCTCGGCTGACACCCCACCACGAGGACATATCCATGCGTTCCAGGTTCATGCTTGTCTTTGTCGCCGCAGCCCTGCTGATCGCTGCGCTGCCCGCTACGGCCCAGTCATCCCAGACCGCTGCCTTATCAAGTCCGGTAGGCGTCTGGAAAACCATCTCCGACAAGACCCACAAGCCAGCATCCCTGGTAAAGATATGGGTGGAAAACGGCCAACTCATGGGCAAGGTTATCAAGGTTCTGAATTCTGACAAGGGTCCCCACCCGATCTGCGATAAATGCGAAGGTGCACGGCATAACCAGCCCGTGGTCGGGATGACCATCATCTGGGGTATGCACAAAGATGGGGATGAATGGGATGGCGGCACGATTCTTGATCCAAAAACGGGCGAGACCTATAAGTGTTCAATCGAGCTGGTTGAGGGTGGAATGAAGTTGAAGGTTCGTGGATACATCGGCTTCTCACTGTTTGGGCGCACCCAGGTGTGGTTGCGCGAACCGGCCAAAGTAGCCGTACCCGTCCCACCTGCTGCAGCAAGTTCCACTGCTGCAGCCATGCCTGCCGCTTCCAGCTCGACAGCCTTGCCGGCCCCTGCTACATCCTCAGCACCCCCGGCCACAACTGCCTCATCAGGAGGCTGAAGTCGGTTTCCTGACTTCGGAGCACCCTGGACGTGGATTAGATGCGTCCAGGGCATACGCCTAAGTGAGCCATCATGCGATAATCCGGCGTTCAAACCCGCCCGGAATAACCATGAGTCGTCGCATCCTGGCCACCTGTGCCCTGCCCTACGCCAACGGTCCGATCCATATCGGGCATATCGTCGAACATGTTCAGGGCGATATTTGGGTACGCGCCATGCGCATGGCGGGGCACACCGTGCATTTCGTCTGCGCCGACGATGCCCACGGCACCCCGATCATGCTTCGGGCTGAGCGTGAAGGCATCACTCCCGAGGTGTTGATCGAACACAGCAATACCGAACATCGTGCTGACTTGCGCGATTTCAATATCGGCTACGACCTCTATTCGAGCACCCATACGCCCGTCAATCAGGCGTTAACCTATCGGGTTTATGCAGCATTGAAGGCTGGAGGGCACATCGAATCCAGGCCGGTCGAGCAGTTTTACGATCCTGACAAAGGGATGTTTTTGCCGGATCGTTTCGTCAAGGGAGAATGTCCCAAATGCCATGCCAAGGATCAGTACGGTGACTCGTGCGAGGTCTGTGGCAAGACCTATGCTCCCATCGATCTGATCGAACCGTATTCAGTCATTTCCGGGGTGCCTCCGATACGCAAGGAATCCCAACACTACTTCGTCAAACTGGCCGATTTTGAACCAATGCTGCGTACCTGGCTGGCCGAACGCCGTACTGCCGGTGCGCTGCAGGTCGAAGTGGTGAACAAGCTCGAGGAATGGTTCTCCGACGGCCTGCGCAGTTGGGATGTGTCCCGGGATGCCCCCTACTTTGGCTTCGAAATTCCCGATGCCCCCGGCAAGTTCTTCTATGTCTGGCTGGATGCACCCATTGGCTATCTCGCTGCGTTCCAGGAGTTGTGTGAGCGCGACCACCTGTCTTTCGCCGAATTTATCGAAAACGATGCCGCCACCGTAGCCGGTACGGAAATGGTGCACTTCATCGGCAAGGACATCACTTATTTTCACGCTTTGTTCTGGCCGGCGATGCTGCATGCGAGCGGTTTACGCACCCCTAGCGCCGTGAATGCACACGGTTTTCTCACCGTCGAGGGGGCGAAGATGTCGAAATCACGCGGCACCTTCATCAACGCCCGCACCTATCTCGATCACCTTGATGCCGATTATCTGCGCTACTACCTGGCTACCATGCTCGGGCCAACCCTGGCCGACCTGGATCTGGACCTGAAAGCGTTCGAGGAACGGGTCAATTCCCATCTGGTCGGCAAGTGGGCCAACATCGCCAGCCGTACCGCTGGTTTCTTGCACAAGCATTTCGACGGACGGCTGGTCGAAAAACCCGATCCTGCCCATCTTCAGCGTTATCAGGAGGCGCTCAAGGTTCTTTCGACCTGCAATTCACTGTACGAAGCCCGTGATTTTGCCACCGCCATGCGCACCTTTATCGGGGTGGCAGACAGCATCAATGCCTGGATTGCCGAGCAGGCCCCATGGAAGATGGTCAAGGACACGTCACGACGCAATGAACTGCATCAGGTCTGCTCTATGGCCATCAACTTGTTCCGGCTGCTTAGTGCCTACCTCAAACCGGTCGTTCCGGCCACCGTTGCCAAGGCTGAAATCTTTCTGGGGGTGGAGTGCCGGTATTTTGCAGATGTGCAACACCCACTCCACGGCCATACCCTGGCCCCCTTCAAACCGCTGCTTACCCGTATTGATCCCAAAAAGATCAAGGCCATGCTCATGGCTTCACGCGCCTCCATGAAGGCTTCAACCGCTACCGGTCAGCCCACTGCAGCAGCTACCGCCGATTCCGACTCAAACCCATCTGCCACTACCGGAAACGCGGTCTCCAACGGAGGAATTCCGATGATCAGTATTGACGATTTTGCCAAATTGGACCTGCGGGTGGCCAAGGTTGTGGTGTGTGAGGCGGTGGACGGTTCGACCAAGCTGCTGCGTTTCGAACTGGATGCGGGGAAACTGGGAAGGCGGCAGATCTTCTCGGGTATCCAGGCAGCGTATCCAAAACCCGAAGATTTGGTTGGTAAAAAGGTGATTTTTATTGCCAACCTGGCACCACGCAAGATGCGCTTCGGCCTCTCCGAGGGCATGATCCTCTCGGCGGGTAGTGGTGGCGCAGAGCTGTTTTTATTGGACGTCGATGCCGGTGCCAGTGCTGGAATGGCGGTAAAGTAATCGACGCAACCACGCCAGCCACCTTCAATCCGGGCCTCAGCATGGGGACAGACCGCAGCTCCAGCGACACACAAAAGATCAATCAAGTCGATGCTCAGCTTCCGCAGACCCAGTGTGGTCAGTGTGGCTATGCAGGGTGTCGGCCCTATGCGGAGGCGATGGTTCGCGAGCAGGCCGCTATCAACCGCTGTCCTCCGGGAGGAATCGTCGGCATCCGTAGGCTGGCCGAACAGCTTGGCAAAGACGTGGTTGATCTCGATCCAAGCTGTGGGTGCGAACGTCCACGGGTGCGGGTACGGATTGTGGAAGTGGACTGTATCGGTTGCACCAAGTGCATCCAGGCCTGCCCGGTGGATGCCATTGTTGGGGCCCCCAAGCGCATGCATAGCGTGGTTGCGGAACTGTGTACAGGCTGCGAATTGTGTATCGA
>CAYOLM010000135.1:0-4383 GCA_964404785.1 uncultured Mizugakiibacter sp. | reverse complement strand
GTCAATACCATGTCCCGCACCCGCCTGGATCGGCAAGGCATCGCCGCCAAATATGGTGTGTGGCCAGAACAGTTCATTGATTATCTGAGCTTGATGGGTGACCGCATCGACAACGTTCCAGGCGTATCCAAATGCGGTCCGAAAACGGCGGCGAAGTGGCTAGAACAATATGGCAACCTGGAGGAAATCCTGACCCACGCTGCCACTATGGGTGGCAAGATCGGCGAAAATCTACGGGCAGCACGTGAGCAACTGCCGCTCTCCAAAGCTCTGGTCACGATTCGCACCAATGTGGATCTGGCGCTCAAGCCCACTGATCTGACCCTCAGCAATCGCGATACCGACAGCCTGCGGGCCCTGTACACCCGCTATGGCTTCAATCAGGGACTCAAAGAACTTGATAGCGGTGCAGTACTCAGCCCTTCCCCGGCACCGGTTGCCGACCAACAAACCGCGGTACTCCCCGTTACCAACGACGAGCCGATCCGTGAAGAAGCTAAGCCAGGCCGTTACGAATGCATCACCACTACGGCGGCACTGCAACGCTGGCTACGGCGTCTGCAAAGCGCTGCGCTGATCGCCGTGGATACTGAAACCACCTCGCTGCAAACCCAGCGAGCTCAGATCGTCGGGGTTTCCTTAGCTATTGAGGCCGGCGAGGCCGCTTATATCCCCTTGGCGCATGACTATCCGGGTGTTCCCCAGCAACTACCCCGCGAGGCTACTCTGGCCCAGCTGCGACCCATTCTGGAAGATCCGCAACGCCCCAAACTTATGCAGAACGCCAAGTACGATATCGAGGTGCTGGCCAAACATGGCATTACCCTGCAAGGGCTGGCCCACGACAGCATGCTCGAATCCTACGTACTCAATGCCACCGCTACCCGCCACGACATGGATTCGCTGGCCAGCCGTTATCTTGGTTACAGCACCATCAAGTACACCGAGGTCGCCGGTAAAGGGGCCAAACAAATCCCTTTCTCCCAGGTGGGACTGGATGAGGCCTGCCCCTATGCTGCCGAAGATGCCGATATTACTTTGCGTCTGCATCAGGCGTTATGGCCGCAACTGCAACGTGAAGTTCGGTTGCGCAATATCTACGAAACCATCGAGATGCCTCTGGTTCCGGTATTAGCTCGTATGGAACAGCACGGGGTACTGATCGATGCGGCGGAACTACGCCGACAAAGCCGTGATCTGGCTGAACGCATGCACACCATTGAACAGCAAGCCCACAGCGAGGCCGGACATTCATTCAACCTCGACTCACCCAAGCAATTACAGGCCATCCTGTTCGAGCAACTCGGCCTGCCTATCTATCGCAAAACCCCACGCGGCCAAGCCTCGACCAATGAAGAAGCATTGGCAGCCATCGCCGCACGGCATCCACTGCCCCGCCTGATCCTCGAATACCGCACGCTGGCCAAACTGCGCTCGACTTATACCGTCAAGTTGCCAGAAATGATCGATGCCGATACCGGCCGCGTACATACCAGCTATCACCAGGCCGTTGCCGGCACCGGCCGGCTGAGTTCTTCGGATCCTAACCTGCAAAATATTCCGGTACGCAGTGCCGAGGGCCGGCGTATTCGTGCCGCTTTTATCGCTCCGCCCGGGTGGAAGATCCTGTCGGCCGACTATTCGCAGATTGAGCTGCGAATTATGGCTCACCTGTCTGCTGATCCCGGTCTATTGGCGGCCTTCCATGCCGGCCACGATGTGCATCGAACCACCGCCGCAGAGGTATTTAGCCTAAGTGAGGAACAGGTCACCCCGGAGCAGCGACGGGCAGCCAAGGCCATCAATTTCGGTCTCATCTATGGCATGAGCGCCTTCGGCCTGGCTCGCCAGCTCGACATCGGCCGCCATGAGGCGCAGGCCTACATGGATCGCTACTTCCAGCGTTACCCCAATGTGCAGGCTTATATGGAAAGCACCCGCAAACGGGCTCGGCGCGATGGCTACGTTGAAACCCTGTTCGGACGGCGGTTGTATCTGCAGCATATCGCCGCCCGCAACGCCGCACACCGGGCCGGAGCCGAGCGGGCCGCAATCAATGCCCCCATGCAGGGTACCGCCGCTGACATCATCAAACGCGCCATGCTCGCCGTGGATACCTGGCTGCACGGGCACCAGGATGCCTACCTGCTGATGCAGGTCCACGATGAACTGGTATTGGAAGTACAGGCCGACGCTGTCGACAGCGTGCGCGATGCCGTACGCAAATGCATGGCCGACGCTGCAGAGCTCAGCGTACCCTTGGTCGTCGATATCGGTGTCGGCAAACACTGGGATGAGGCGCATTGAGAGCCCCACGCCCTGCTCTTGCCGAAAGCCTAAACAACGACTGAATATCGCAATTTGTTGGTTGAACTATTCCAGAATTGCCCCATCTAAGCTTGTGAACGCACGCAATGGCGTTCAATTGGCTTAGATCTCTTCCCCTGGAGACGAGCCTGGTTCGGAGTTAGATCCCTCCCCTGGTTTTGTACTCTGAACCACGACCCCGAGAACTTCCCCCTGGTTCTCGGGGTTTTTTATACCTTTGATTTGCCGATGTTTTTAGGTACCCAAGAGTCAGTGTAGGGGTGCCCCCACCGTAGCGTGCAGTCATTGAGCCGTCCCAGCCCTGCGGGTTATCTTACAGCCTCTGTTGATGCGGCTCCGGGTAAATAATTGTCACAAAGGGAACCAGCCGCTGAATTTCCTCGGTTACAGCTTGAACTTTCCGAAACAAAGGCCATCTAAGGTATTGAACGCACGCAATGGCGTTCACTCGGCTCTGAACCCCTCCCCTGGTGACGAGCCTGGTTTGGAGTTGGATTCCTCCCCTGGTCTCATGCTCCGAACCCCGACCCCGAGAACTTCCCCTGGTTCTCGGGGTTATTTTTTTATGCATTCGTCACCTTACCCGTCCGGCAAACCGGATCCCCACGAAGCTGCATCCCGATCCATACCCTCCGCATTCGCACAAACTTGCCGGCACCAGGACGCGGTGGAGGGATGGCATGCCCACTGCGTGGTCATGCTTTACTTCACTGGATTTCCACCTACGCGGCAATGACGACTGCAGCGGCCCCATTATCGACCCTGTGTATCGGTGAGGACTGAGGGAGGACACAACGCTGCAATCGGCCCCCACAGCAGATATACGAGGTATGCCGTTTTTTACCGTGAGTTCTGACCCAGAGTGTGACGAGGCCATCCCTCCTGGCCACGTTCGCCTTACAATGCGGGTATGGATGTTTCTTACCTGCTTGACCCACTTAACCCTCCCCAACGCGAAGCGGTTAGTGCTGCTCCCGGTCACACTCTGGTACTGGCAGGCGCCGGCTCTGGCAAGACTCGGGTACTTACCCACCGCATCGCTTGGCTGATCAAGGTTGAACACGTACCGAGCTGGGCAATTCTGTCAGTAACCTTTACCAACAAGGCGGCCGGAGAAATGCGCGACCGTCTTGACCGACTGCTTAACGGACGTACTCAAGGGTTGAACGTGGGCACCTTTCATGGCATCGCCCATCGACTGCTGCGACGGCACTGGCGCGAGGCTCAGTTACCGGAAAACTTCCAGATTCTCGATGCCGATGATCAGCGCCGCCTGGTTAAGCGGGTGATGCGGGGCATGAACGTCGATGAAGCGCGATTCTCGCCCCGACAGGCGATATGGTCCATCAATGCCTGGAAGGATGAGGGTAAGCGCCCGGATTCCATCGAAACCCGTGATCACCCGAGTCTGGCCGTTTTTGTTGAAATCTATCGGGCCTACGAGGGCGCCTGTCGCCGTGGTGGAATGCTTGACTTCGCCGAGCTGCTGCTGCGCAGCCATGAATTATGGCTGCACGATCCGGCATTGCTGGAGCATTACCGTGAATGCTGGAGCCACCTGCTGGTGGACGAGTTTCAAGATACCAACACTTTACAATATGCTTGGCTACGCCTACTCGCTGGGCAACAAGGTCAAGTATTCGCCGTCGGCGATGACGACCAGGCCATCTACGGATGGCGTGGTGCACGGGTAGAAAACATACAGCATTTCCTACGCGATTTTCCGGATGTACGCAGCGTCCGCCTGGAACAGAACTACCGTTCCAGCGGCACCATCCTCAAGGCCGCCAACGCCTTGATCGCCTGCAACTGTGACCGGCTTGGCAAGAACTTGTGGACGGCTGATGGGGCCGGTCAACGCATCACCGTGTACACCGCTTACAACGAGCAGGACGAAGCTCGCTTTGTCATTGAACGCATCCGCGAACATCTCGATACCGGCGGGCAGGCCAACGACATCGCCATCCTATACCGCTCCAATGCTCAGTCACGCACCTTTGAGGAGCAATTGGTTCAGCATCGGCTGGCTTATCGGGTCTACGGCGGGCAGCGCTT
>CAYOLM010000134.1:0-4400 GCA_964404785.1 uncultured Mizugakiibacter sp. | reverse complement strand
CGTAGACCCGGGATCCACGATCTCGCGGTAGCGTCCAATGTCCGATGGGACCTCATACGCGCTCCGGGCCGAGTGGATTCCCGCCTGCGCGGGAATGACGAATGGGTAGCGGCATGCCTGTCTTGGGCTCAGCGATACCGATTGATCTCACCGCGCAGCCGCTTGGCGGCGAGCTGTGCGGCCTCGGCAAAATCCGCACCGGAGTCGGCATAAAGTACCGCCCGCGAGGTACTGATGATCAAGCCGTTGCCCGCGGCGTTCAGACCGGCGTGCAATACCGCCTCGATGTCACCCCCCTGAGCACCGATACCGGGCACCAGCAAGGGCATCTCAGCAACCAGTTGGCGCACCCTGGCGAGTTCTTCAGGATAGGTGGCGCCTACCACCAGCATACAATTACCGTGTTCGTTCCATTGCGCGGCCACACGTTGTGCCAGGTGTTGATACAGCGGCTGACCACCGACATCGAGATCCTGCAGGTCACCCGCACCGGGATTGGAGGTTCGACACAGCAAGATCACCCCCTTGTCACTGCGATCCAGAAACGGCTGCACCGAATCCCGGCCCAGGTAAGGATTCAAGGTCACCGCATCGGCACCATAACGGTCGAAAGCTTCAGCCGCATAGAACCTCGCCGTCGAGCCGATATCGCCACGTTTAGCATCCAGAATCACCGGAATCCCCGGATGGTACTGGTGGATGTAAGCAATCAGGCGTTCCAGTGAGTCCTCGGCCCGGGCGGCGGCAAAATGGGCAAATTGCGGCTTGAATGCACAAACCAGCCCAGCCGTTGCATCAACGATAGCAGTACAAAAACGGAAGATGCCATCGGGCTGCCCCCGGAGACTATCCGGGAAGCGCGCCGGATCAGGATCAAGCCCTACGCACAACAGGGAATCGTGGCGCTGCCAAACTTCCCGCAGGGTCTGCATAAAAACCATCGTTGCACTCTCCACGGCATGAAAATTACCGTCCACGGCTGCAGTTTCTCACGACTATCGCAATTTGGGTCGCATGGGACTTCAACGCCCTGGCAACGGGATATCCGCTTTGCTTCAAGCCAGCTTCTTGAAGCGCACCCGATGCGGACGCGCCCCCTCTTCACCCAGGCGCTGTTTTTTATCAGCTTCATACTCGGCATAGTTACCGGGAAAAAACTCCACATGCGAGTTGCCTTCAAAAGCCAGAATGTGGGTAGCGATGCGATCGAGAAACCACCGGTCATGGCTGCTCACCATGGCGCAACCGGGAAATTCCAGCAAAGCATCTTCCAAAGCACGCAGGGTTTCCACATCCAGATCGTTGGTAGGTTCGTCGAGCAACAACACATTACCGCCCTGCATCAGGGTCTTGGCCAGATGTAAGCGACCTCGTTCACCGCCCGACAACAGGCTGACCAGCTTCTGCTGGTCGGTACCCTTGAAGTTGAAACGACCCAGGTAGGCCCGTGACTGCAATTGGTAATTACCAATGGTGATGATGTCGGCCCCACCGGAAATTTCCTGCCAAACATTCTTGTCGCCATTGAGGGCTTCACGTGACTGGTCAACATAGGCCAGTTTGACTGTGTGGCCGACCTTGACCTCACCTCGGTCAGGATGCTCGATACCGATAATCATCTTCAATAGTGTGGACTTGCCAGCTCCGTTGGGACCAATGACTCCAACGATGGCCCCAGGCGGGATCTTCAACGACAGATTCTCGATCAGCAAACGATCATCGAACGACTTGGAGACGTTTATGAACTCGATCACTTCATTACCAAGACGCTCCCCAGGCGGAATATAGATCTCGTTGGTCTCGTTGCGCTTCTGGTACTCGACCGAGTTCAGCTCTTCGAAATGCTGCAAGCGTGCCCTACCCTTGGACTGGCGACCCTTGGCGGCCTGGCGCACCCACTCCAACTCTCGCTTGATGGCTTTTTTACGGGCCTTTTCAGCTACAGCTTCCTTGGACAGCCGCTGGTCTTTCTGCTCCAGCCAGGAGGAGTAATTACCCTTCCACGGGATTCCCCGGCCGCGGTCGAGTTCAAGAATCCACTCGGCCGCATTGTCGAGAAAATAACGGTCATGGGTAACCGCCACCACAGTGCCTGGGAAGTCGTGCAAGAATTGCTCCAGCCAATCCACCGACTCCGCATCCAGGTGATTGGTCGGTTCATCGAGCAGCAACATGTCGGGTTTAGATAACAGCAGCCGGCACAAGGCCACGCGACGTTTTTCGCCACCGGATAGCGAGCCGATAAGGGTATCCCAAGGAGCCAGGCGCAGAGCGTCGGCCGCCACCTCCAGCTGCCGCTCCAGGGCATGCGCATCGTTGACAGCCAACAGATTCTCAAGACGCTGTTGTTCCTCGGCTAGCCTGTCGAAATCCGCACCTTCTTCAGCATAGGCGGCATACACCTCTTCCAGTCGTGACTGAGCCTGCAAAACTTCTCCAACGCCCTCCTCAACGGTTTCACGCACCGTTTTTAGTGGATCGAGTTGCGGTTCCTGGGGCAAATGTCCGACCTTGATCCCCGGTTGTGGGCGGGCCTCACCCTGGAAGTTCTTGTCAACGCCCGCCATGATCCTGAGTACCGTAGATTTGCCGGAACCATTTAGTCCCATCAGACCAATCTTGGCACCAGGAAAAAAACTGAGGGAAATATCCTTGATGATCTGCCGTTTCGGGGGAATGATCTTGCTAACCTTGTTCATCGTATAGATGTAGTGCATGTCTAGCTCCGGATCGCCCACAGCGATGGGATGGGGCCAGTGGGCCGCATCACCCTGCGGTGATTGCAATGTATGACAGGATGGCCTCACGGCCCATTCGTATACCGGACGTGCCTCACTCAGCACCGGAAGGGTGCTGGCAGAAACAGGTTTCCCAGCTATCGCACCCCCACGCCCGCAAATCGGCCAATCAAGCCACGGCCCGCAACGGATGCAATACAGATGGGTATTATCGCCGAGCCGCTAGCGGATTGCCAAGCAACGTGGGCCATCGTACCCGGCGATTCCAACGGTATTGCCGGAGTATGATCGGTTCCACGGGACCCGATAACTCGGCACCATGGACTGTACGGACCGATATTCAGGTTGCACTGTCACCCCACGGGAGACTGGAACATGACACGATTGAGTAACTCACCCTCCAAGCGTTATCGCCACGTGCCGAGCTTGGTGTTGATCACCCTGCTGGTTGGGATGTGGGGCGTGGTTCCCGCGCAGGCCGCCATCACCGGGCCATTGGCCAAGGCCGTAGCGCAAGGCAAGCAGATCTTTCTGCACGACACCTTTGGCGGTCGTGGAGTGACCTGCAATGCCTGCCACCGGGGGGCTGGACTGGCCGCAACGGTGACTCCCAATGGGGCCAAATTTCCCAGTCTCAGCAACGCTGCCACAATCTTTCCGCGTTACAGCGCCCGGGCCGATCGGGTGATCACCCTGCAAGATCAGATCCGTGGCTGCGTAAAAGGTGCACTCGGTGGAACCCCTCCGGCTGACGACAGCTTGACTATGTGGGCACTGGTCAGCTATCTGACCTCTTTGTCCCAAGGCAAGCCCATCGACATGGGGGGTAAGCCAAAGTAGTCGCAACAGCGGCTGCCGCACCAGCAAACCTCGGGCTGATGATTGTGGATACTGCTTCTGGAAGGGATTCTTGGGTCCTCATAGTCAGTTATTGAGTGCCCGCTGGAGTTTCTTCTCGGCAATGGCGAGTAGATTGGCTGGACTGATACTGTGGTCGATACTGCGTTCGGCAACCACAACATTTCGATTTTCATACAATTTGGATGATGCGTCGGACTGGCCATAGAGAGTATTCATAAGGTCCAGTAACTCCTGGTAACTGTAGCCGGTGGCAATGACCCCAAGAAAATGGTTTGACCAGCGAACCGCTTGCATACCTGGAGGCAAATGCTGCTGCAAGTACGTCACCTCCCGTGACAACCACGACGTATCCGACGACCCATCTCGAGCAGCTATCGTTGTCTGGGGAATCGCCATCATGCCAACTCCTAGGTAGTGCTTGGTCTTGGTTCGGTCATTCCAGAATAGTTTCAGAAGATCCAGGGCTGCTTTCCTGGTCATCAGCCCGGTTTCGCCATCAAAATCCGCCAAGCGGTGTCTTTGCCAAAACAAATTGAACTGCAGTAGCCCCGCCAGTACCGCCGAACCGCCGATTACGACCACCAGCCACAGCTCAGCCACATAGTTGGCATTAAATACCAACGGATCGATCGTTCCCGTATGGGTGATGGCAACCAGGATCAGCATGGCCAAAAGGATGGGTAGCGATTCCAGCAGCGTCAACGGGAACAGGGCCAGGCCTGAAATGTAAATAATGGGCAGTTGTCGATAAAGAAAGATCGCTGCCGACTGCATCGCCGTGATATGAGGATTAACAATCTG
>CAYOLM010000133.1:0-4432 GCA_964404785.1 uncultured Mizugakiibacter sp. | reverse complement strand
TCTATTTATCCCAACCAAGGAATTTATGTGAAACGCAAACTGTCTCTGATTTCGCTGATTGCCCTGCTGGCTCTAGCCGGGCCAGCTATTGCTGCCGGCCCAGCTGCCCATGTATCTGCTGCCAAGCACGGAGTGTCTACCTCGATTCCCAAGGAGCGTACTTCGGTGACCCATGGGGTAGTGCGTATCCATGGTCAAGATATCCGTTATACGGCCACGGCTGGAACCATTCTTCTCCGGGGAGCAAAAAACCATCCAGTGGCCAGTATGTTCTACGTGGCATATACCCGTGATGGGGTGCGCAATCTGGCTAAACGACCGGTGACCTTTTTGTACAATGGCGGCCCTGGATCTTCAACGATCTGGTTGCATCTGGGAGGCCTCGGACCGATGCGGGTAAACCTCGCAAACGGTAAGGCTACAGCTCCGGCCCCTTATTCGATTACGGCCAATCAACAAAGCCTTCTGGATGATAGCGATCTGGTTTTTATCGATGCCGTGGGTACCGGTTACAGCCATATCGTCGGCAAGGGTACCGACAAGATGTTCTGGGGCGTGGATGAGGACGTGAAGTCTTTTGCCCAGTTCATCCAGCGTTATCTGTCGAAGTACAACCGTTGGAATTCTCCTAAATTCCTGTATGGCGAGAGCTATGGTACGACGCGTTCGGCCGCCCTGGTCAATTACCTGCAGGACCAGGGCGTGGCCATGAATGGGGTGGTACTGCAGTCATCTATTCTGAATTACGGTTTGTGGTTACCGGGAACCGACCTAAAGTATCAGGCCAACCTACCCACCTACGCGGCAATTGCCTGGTATCACCACAAGATCCCGAACCGTTCGGGGAGTCTGCCGGCGTTGGTCGAGCAGGCCCGTCGCTTTGCCGATGGGGTCTACGCCTCGGCACTCAATCAGGGCGATAGCTTGCCCAAGGCGCAGATGCAGGCCATAGCACAGAGAATGCACGCTCTGACCGGTCTGCCGGTGGCGTACATCGAGCGTGCCAAGCTACGCGTTACGCCTTCTGAGTTCCGCAAGGAGCTGATGTTGCCTGAGCGCATGAGTGTGGGTCGTTATGACGCGCGCTATGCTGGATACGATGTCAACCTGATCGCGGCCACGCCCGGATTCGATCCCTCCGATCAGTTCGTGTCTCCCGGTTTCACCGCGGCATTTCACTGGTATATCCGCAACGTACTCAAGTGGCATTCCGATCGCCCCTATAAAGTCATGAATGACAAGGTCATCTATGCCTGGGACTGGAAACACGGCAGCATGTTCGGCAGCATGAAGTATCCGTTACCTTATGTAGCCGGGGACCTTGGCGCCGCACTACGTAAGAATCCCTATTTGCGGGTGCTGTCGGCTAACGGCTATTTTGATCTCGCCACACCGTTTCATGCGACCGAGTACGATCTCGATCACATGCTGCTCGAGCCCAAGCTACGTAGCCACGTGGAGTTTGCCTACTACGATTCGGGCCATATGATCTATCTCAATCCGACCGCGCTGAAGGCCTATAAGAAGGCACTGGCTAAGTTCTATGCCAGCACCCTGAAAGCCGATGGCATAGTCGGTTCGGACTGAATCCGGCGAGTCGCTGTATTCGAGGGCCTGGCGGCAGAAACCGCCAGGCCTTATTTCAATGGGTGGCATTGAACAACGGCCCGGCTGTCTGGGCGGGTTGCTGGTACCCACCTTGGAGCAGCCATTCCGCCGATGCTGGGTCAGGCAACGAGCTGGCGCAGGACGTATTGCAGAATGCCTCCGTGCCGATAGAATTCGCGTTCCTTGGGCGTTAGCAGCATGATCCGTACCTGGAAGGTCTTTTCATCCTGATTGCCGGTCATTGTCACGGTTGCTTGCTTGGCTGCCCCATTGTCCAGACCCACGATCTCGAATGTTTCTGAACCGCTCAGCCCCAGACTTGTGGTGTTTTCGCCGGGCATAAACTGCAGTGGCAACACCCCCATACCGACTAGGTTGGAGCGGTGAATACGCTCAAAACTTTCAGCAATCACCGCTTTTACGCCCAGTAGCAAGGTACCCTTGGCGGCCCAGTCACGGGAGGAACCGGTACCGTATTCCTTGCCGGCGACAACGATTAGCGGCGTGCCCTCGTCCCGGTACTGCATCGCCGCATCGTAGATCGTCAGCTGCTCACCGGAGGGGATATGCCTGGTGTAGCCACCTTCGACGTTATCCAGCATTTGGTTGCGGATACGGATGTTGGCAAAGGTGCCACGGACCATGACCTCGTCGTTGCCGCGGCGCGAACCAAAGGAATTGAAGTCAGCGGGCTGCACCCCGTGTTCGATCAGGAATCGGCCAGCGGGTGAGTCCTTTTTGATCGCTCCCGCTGGCGAGATGTGATCGGTGGTAATCGAATCACCAAATAAGCCCAGGCAGCGGGCACCATGAATGTCCTCGATGGGATCGAGATCTTTGCTCATGCCCTCAAAATAGGGTGGATTCTTGATGTAGGTGGAGTCGCTCCATGGGTACAGTTCACCTTCCGGAGAGTCGATTTGGCTCCAGCGTTCGTCGCCCTTGAACACATCGGCATAGTTTTGCTTGAACATGCTCGGGTTGAGCGCCCCGGCCATACTGTCAGAGATTTCCTGGTTGCTGGGCCAGATATCCTGCAGATAGACAGGTTGTCCATGAGTGCCGGCTCCGATCGGATCCTTGCTCAGGTCGATATCGAGGCTGCCCGCTAGAGCATAAGCTACGACCAGTGGAGGTGAGGCCAGGTAGTTCATCTTGACCTCGGGGTGCACCCGGCCCTCAAAATTACGGTTGCCCGACAATACCGAGGCTACGGCGAGATCACCTGTGCTGATGGCCTTGCTGATTTCCACGGGAAGTGGGCCCGAGTTGCCGATGCAAGTGGTGCAGCCGTATCCGACGATGTAGAAACCGATTTTTTCCAGATCGGTGAGTAGGCCGGTTTTCTTCAGGTAATCGGTGACGACCTTGGAGCCGGGACCGATAGAGGTCTTGACCCAGGGTTTGGCTTTGAGCCCCAGTGCTACCGCTTTCCTGGCCAGAATTCCGGCCCCCAGCATGACCGCCGGATTGGAGGTATTGGTACAAGAGGTTATGGCAGCAATGACCACCGCTCCATCGCTCAACTCGAAGGTCTCACCATTGCGGGTGACGCGTACCGAGGACGTGCCATTGCTGACGGGATGACCGACTGCCGTACCACCACCCTCATTGGCAAAGCGGGCTTCGGCATGATTCCGGCTGCGGTTAACAGTGAGTGCGAGCAGACTCTGGCGAAAATTTTCACTAACATTTTCGAGTAATACCCGGTCTTGTGGGCGCTTGGGTCCGGCCATGGACGGGCGCACCTCAGCAAGATCCAGTTCCATAGTGGTAGTAAATTCCGGGACGGGCGTGTTGGCGTCATGCCATAGTCCCTGGGCTTTGGCATAGCCCTCGACCAGGGCAATCTGCTGCTCATCACGACCCGATAGGCGCAGATAATTGATGGCCTCTTGATCAATTGGGAAGATGCCACAGGTCGCGCCATATTCTGGTGCCATGTTGGCGATGGTGGCCCGGTCGGCAAGGGGTAGATTCTTCAGGCCTTCACCATAGAATTCGACGAACTTGCCGACCACCCCGAGCTGGCGCAACATCTGGGTGACGGTAAGCACTAGGTCGGTAGCGGTAACCCCTTCGGCGAGCTTGCCGTTGAGCTTAAAACCGACCACTTGGGGAATCAGCATGGAAGATGCCAGCCCCAGCATGGCGGCTTCGGCCTCAATGCCGCCAACACCCCAGCCAAGCACTCCCAGACCGTTGATCATGGTAGTGTGCGAGTCGGTACCGAACACGGTATCGGGGTAGGCCCAACGCACCCCGTCGTGTTCAGTGCTCATGACCACCCGGGCCAACCGTTCCAGATTGACCTGATGCACAATGCCGGTGCGGGGTGGAACAACCCGGAAATTATCGAAGGCGTTTTGACCCCAACGCAGAAAGCTGTAACGCTCCTGGTTACGCTGGAACTCGATTTCGACATTCCTTTCCAGGGCATCCTCGGAGCCGAATACATCGACTTGTACTGAATGGTCGATAATCAGTTCGGATGGAGCCTGGGGATTGATCTTTTTCGGGTCGCCGCCGAGTTGCCGCATGGCGTCACGCATGGCGGCGAGATCGACCACACAGGGGACGCCGGTGAAATCTTGCAGAATCACCCGGGCGGGCATGAAGGCAATTTCGGTGTCGGGCTCTTTTTTGGCATTCCAGGTGGCAATGGCCTCGATTTCTTTAGCCGTGACGTTGCTGCCATCTTCGTGACGCAGCAGGTTTTCGAGCAAGATTTTCAGTGAATATGGGAGTCGCCCTAGATCGAAGTTCTGCCCAAGCTTTTTCAAGCTGGCAATTTGATAGCTATGACCATGGATTTCGATACTTT
>CAYOLM010000132.1:0-4505 GCA_964404785.1 uncultured Mizugakiibacter sp. | reverse complement strand
TGATTATGCAAGCACGACCCTTTCTAGCTGTCCTGGCCATTTTTGCCAGCGTGGCGCAGGCATCCACACCACCTCAACCGAAACATATCCCAGTACAACCGGTAGTGATTGTGACCGCTGCGCGGATCGCCCAAACGGTGTCGGCCAGCCTCGCCGATGTCAGTGTGATTACCCGGGCCCAGATCGACGCCAGCGGCATGCCCGATCTGACTGGTCTGCTACGCCGCCAAGCCGGCGTGGATATTGTCCGTAGCGGTGGAGTAGGCCAACAGACTTCGGTGTTTCTACGTGGCAGCAACTCCAACCAGGTACTGGTACTGATCGACGGGGTACGGGTGGCTTCGGCCAATACCGGTGCCTATGCCTGGGAACAACTGCCGCTGGATGCCATCCAACGTATCGAGATCGTCCGCGGACCCCGCGCCGCCCAATGGGGCTCGGAGGCGATCGGCGGAGTTATCCAGATCTTCACCCGTAAGCTGCACGGCCCGCATATTGCCACACGGGTGGGCAGCTATGGCGACTACGCCAACAGTGTCGGCTTCGGCCGATGGGATACCCGGGGCGGCGTCAGCATCATCGTTGGCAACCGCAATGTCCGGGGATTCTCGACCCAGAACCCACAAGGATTTTCCTACAACCCAAACAATAACGGTTACCACGCCCGCAGCCTCAGCGCCCGCAGTGCCTGGCATTTCGGTAACCAGATCCTGGCCGGCAATCTTCTGCGAAGTGACAGCAAGGTCTCTTTCGACCAAGGACTATCGCACGTGATCGAACAAAGTGCCGGGGTTAGTCTTAGCGGTGAACTCGCACCAGGCTGGAGTCAGCGGGTAAGCTTGGGCAACGACCGTGAAGACCTCGCCACCACCTCAAGTTATGGGCAGAGCCTGATGCTGAGTCGGCGTCAACAAGCGGACTGGCAACTGGAGTGGAGCTATGCTCCCGGACAACAGTTAGTTGCTGGCCTTGACTGGATCCATGCCCACGGTATCAGTCGCAACACGGCCAGCAACACGGACGTCTATGATGGCCCCCGCAGCAACCAGGGCGCCTACCTCGGTTGGTATGGTCGCCACAATCCAGCCAACTGGGAACTGGCGCTTCGTCGCGACCACAACAGCCTGTTCGGTAATGCCACCACCGCCTCGGCGGCCGCCGGGATCAAACTCAGTGCGTACGCACGCATCAACGCCAGTTTCGGCCAAGGCTTCCGTGGGCCCAGCTTGGGCGAGCAGTATTCGCCGGGATTCTTCGGTTATTACGCCGGCAATCCGGCCTTGCGGCCGGAACGCTCACACAGCAGCGAGCTCGATCTGCTACTGCGTCCACTGGATAGCCTGAAACTGAAACTCGCCTTGTATCACACCCGTGTCAGCGACCTGATCACTTTTGCCGGCATCAAAAACCAGGCGATCAATCTGGCCCGGGCAAAAATGGATGGGGTCGAGTTCACCGGCTCCTGGAACCGTGGACCGTGGCATGCACGTCTGTCCACCAGCCTGGACAATGCCCGTAACCTCGACAATGGACAGCGTCTGCTGCGCCGCCCGCTACGCAAGGCCGACATCAGTCTTGATCGCCGTTTCGGTACTCGCCTACAGGCCGGACTGGAACTTTTCTTATCCGGACCAAGTTCCGATTATGGTGCCAAGCTAGGGGGTTACAGCCTGGTTAATGCCCACCTGGATTGGCATCTGCAGCACGGTTTACAGCTCTCACTATATCTGCAAAATCTGGCCGCTCACCGCTACAGCCTAGCCTATGGCTACAACACGCCGGGCCGCTCAGGCTGGTTGACATTGCGCTGGAATCCAAACTGAGGCTGGAAACCTGCGGGACAACGCGCTATAAACCCCGCATTGGACTGCGGGAATAGATAACATGGAGATGGCGGAAGGTTCGCAACGGACTGGCCACGTACGGATTGCATCGAGAGATGATCTACCAGCACGCCTGCGCGGCGTGCTGGATGAACTGGCCAAAGCGCTCACCGCGCATTTTGAACCCGCGCTGCATCAAGCCTTACTCGATTTTGAACAGGAGTTGTTCAAGTCCGCCGAGCAGGCGCGAACCAATCCGGAACAAGAAATTTGCTACGCCAGCATGCGTGAGGTAAAACGTCATCGGGGCGATGCTGGACCACGCCTGGCGGCGGCATTGGAGGCGGTTCTGGCCCAGTTCGACCGTGACCCTACACCGGATTCGTTACCCGATCCAGATAGCACCAAGAGCCTCGAGCTGGTACACGAGCAAACTCTAAATCTGGATCTTGCCTTGCGTGACATTGCCAGCAGGGCCGAAGTCCACGCCGCCGAACCGCTGTTCGAACTGGCCCACCGCATGGCCGTTCTGGCAGGTCTGCCAGTATTTGAAATCGAACAGATACCTATCGGCCCCCACGCAGTTACCCGCTGTCTGCAAAAAGCCCTGACCTCGATGGAACTACCCGCCGAGCATCGGGTCATGGCCTGGCGTGCCTTCGAAAAAAATGCCTTGCGCGATATCCGAGCCTTCTATGAAAAGCTTAACCAAGCACTGATCCGCCTGGGCATACTTCCACATCTGCTGGTGTACCGGACGCAGCGTCGGCATGAAGCCAAACAGGCCACCGAAACAGCGGAAGCCACGACTGACACTGCCAACCAGGTGGCCACCGAATCCGAGACAGCACCGACGGCGGAACAACCTGCCTCGGGGCTGGCAACTGAACAGCCCCCGCTGTTTGCAACCCTGCGTGAACTGCTAGCCCAACGCCGAGAAATGTTGGGCGGTGGCGATGAACCAAGCGGACGCAGCTTTTCGGTCAATCCTGAACACGTTCAGGATGCCCTATCCTCACTGCAGAAAAAACCTGTACAACCGATCATGCGTGAAGGTAAGTCCATCCCACGCGACATGCAGCACCTGCGCCAGGACCTGCTTGCCCAGCTGCGGGCCTACAGTCCCGATGGCGAAGCTCCACGACTGCCACCAGTACAGAGAGATACGGTCGATCTGGTCACCATGTTGTTCGACCACCTTGATAAAGATGTGCACATGGGCGATGCGACCCGCTCGTTCCTCTCCAAACTTCAAGTACCCCTGTTGCGGGTAGCCCTGCTCGATAGTGACTTCTTTTCAAAAAGGGATCATCCAGCCCGGCAGTTTTTGAATACGGTCACCGAAACGGCAGCCTACTGGATGGACAGTGCCGACGGTGAAACCGATCCATCCCTGGTACAGAAGATGCACCGTATTACCGATCAGCTGGTACAGGAGTTTGATGGTGATATCAGCCTGTTTGCGAAGTTACTCGACGACCTGCAACGGCACATGCAGGTTCTGGCACACAAGGCAGAAACGGCCGAAAAACGGTATGTTGAAGCAGCTCGGGGCAAAGACCGCCTGGACATGGCAAGAACCCAGGCCAGTCAGGACATCCAGCAGCGGCTGACAGGCACGCGTATCCCTAACCTGCTGCGGACCTTACTGGAGCAGACCTGGACCGATGCCCTCACCCTTGCCATCCTGCGCCATGGACAGGATAGTGAAGCCTATCGGCAACGGCTGCGTATCGCCGATGACCTGCTCCAGCACAAGCAAGGTCAACCTTCCGAAAAGCTGTGTGCCGAGCTTGCGCACGGTCTGATCCAGGTCGGCATGGCCAGTAGCGATGCCGAGCAGGTTGCAAGAAAAGTGCTCGACGAACCGGTGACCGACTTCAGTGGAGAACAGGTCTCCCAAACCGAAATTGCCATGCGCCTCAAGCAACATCAGAGGCTGGGCGAGACCCGCGATCAACCTACTCCAAGCAAACCGGTTGAAGCGCCTTTAACCGCCAAGGAACAACGCATGCTGGAGCGCTTGAAAAACGTACCCTTCGGTAGCTGGTTCGAGTTTCAACGCAACCAGCAGGGTGATGTAATAAGGCGCAAACTGGCCTGGTTCTCACCACTTACCGGCCGCTGTCTGTTCGTCAATCAACGCGGCCAACGTGCCGAAGAATGCACTATGCAGCGACTGGCCAGAGACATGGTACGCAAGCAGATTCGCCTAGTCGAGAAACATGATCATTCACTGGTTGACCGGGCCTGGAAGGCTATCGTTACCTCTTTACGCAAACTGGGGAGCCAACCGCCCACCCTAAGTCCGGGAGTTGCCTGATGAACCGTGACAACCGGCGGGCGCCCCGCAGAATCATGGGTGGCATCATCCCCGTGCACAATGCGCTGACCGAAACATCCATGGGCCGTATCGGCAACCTGTCACGCACCGGGTTGATGCTCATCTGCCCACTGGCGACCCATGACAATGCGCTGTATCAACTGATCTTCGAGTTCCCTACACCCACTAAGCATGTACAGAAGATTGAAGTTGGGGTGCAGGCACTGTGGTGTTCCGACGCCTCTACGCCCGGTCAATACTGGGCCGGATTTCGGTTCATCAGCATCGCTGCCGAAGATGCTAAAACCATCAATGCTTGGATGTCGCGCTTGGATTCCGCCAGCATGTAAGCAGACCTA
>CAYOLM010000131.1:0-4517 GCA_964404785.1 uncultured Mizugakiibacter sp. | reverse complement strand
TGACTCGCAGTGCCGGTTCGACCAGAAACCGCATGCCTACTGCCACCGCCATGGGGTTTCCCGGCAGGCCAAACACCAATGGCCCCTGCGCCAACTGGGCCAACAGGATAGGTTTGCCAGGCCGCACCCTGGCCTTGTGGAAATGGATTGCCGCGTTCAATTGCGCCAGGGCTTGCGGTACGCAATCGTAACGCCCCATGGATACTGCCCCACTGCTGAGCAGCAGATCGACGCCTTCATCAAGAGCTTTCCGGACGGCCTTTGCATAGGCCTCGGGAGTATCGGTGACGGTCTGTCGATACACGACCTCGGCCCCTGCCACCTGCAAACAAGCCGTCAGGTACGGACCGTTGGAATTCCAAATCTGCCCCGCGGCCAGGGCTTGTCGGGGATCGTCAACCAGCTCATTACCGGTGCACAGGATGGCTGCACGCGGCCGCCGTGCCACCTCTATTCGCTCGATGCCGAGGGCAGCCAGCATCATCAGATGACGAGGGCGCAGTACTGTCGTCGGTGCCAGCACAGGACAATCACGCTCGACATCCGAGCCCTGCCGGCGCACATTCTGCCCGGATCGAACGGCTGCATCCAAGCGAATCCGCGCGGCATGACCATCGGCATTCTTCCCGACTATGGTGACCTGCTCGATCGGGATCACCCGATCCGTATCCCGAGGGATCGGCGCTCCGGTCATGATCTCCCAGGCCTCAGCCGACTCAACTTCGCGGCCATCACCGGCGGCGAGCTCGCCCGCCACCGCAAACTCATGACCCGCTGGCCATTCCGAACCGGTGCTGCGCAACGCAAACCCATCCATCGCCGAATTGGTGAACGGCGGCAGATCTATCGGACTCGAAATCGGCTGGGCCAATATCCGGCCCAGCGCTTGCTTGACAGGGCACGACTCGGTACCCGTGGGAGCACTGTTGTTGATGACCTTGCTGAGGGCTTCTGCGTAGCCAATCATGCATGTCCCTCCCCAGCGGTCATGGCCACAGCATGCGCCAAAATCGGGGCCAGAATGGCTAAACCCTGGGCAACCGCTCGGGGACTTCCCGGTAAAGCGATCACCAGCATGTCATCCAGCTGCACCGCATCCGCCCGACTCAAGCAGGCCAGCGGAGTGTGCTGACTGCTTTCGCTACGGAAATATTCCCCTATCCCCGGAACCCGGCAGCCACCCAACATGGCCAAGGCTTCGGGAGTGCGGTCACGAGGGCCAAGCCCGGTACCGCCGGTACACAGCACCAGCCGTATGTCCTGGGCCGGATATTGTTGGATCTGCGCGGCCAGCGCCTCGGCATCATCCGGCATGATCCTGGTATCCACCACCTCGGCCCCCAGTGCTTCGAGTGCCTCGACCAGCAAAGGCCCTGAGGTGTCTGCATAGCGGCCTTGATGGGCACGGTCACTCAAAGTCAGCACGGCACTGCGGATTCCGTCCAGACGCTGCGGCCCATGTGGATGGTAGTGCTCCTGTTCACCGGCAGTCATGCCGTCGGGATGAATCCACAGCCCGCGTTTACCCCCTTCTTTGAACAACAGGCGGATCGCCCCCATGCTCAGCGCTGGCTCCACCGGCTTGGTTAAGTCGTATAAGGTAAGCAAAGCCGCACTGCTGCCAGCCAAGGCCTCCATCTCGACGCCGGTTCGAGCGGTCGTGGCCACTTCGCAATACACCCGGATGCCGTTGCGCTCGGCAACCGGCAGACACCGCACCTCGACCAAGTCCAGCGTTAAGGGGTGGCACAGTGGAATTAACGCTGCGGCCTGTTTGGCGCCTTGCAAACCGGCAATTTCGGCCATGCTCAAAGCATCGCCCTTGGGAAGACGGCGCTCGATGATCAACGGATAGGCGAGCGGACCGGCATAGAACTCGCCACAAGCCACCGCCCGCCGCCAGGTGGGACGCTTGCTGCGGACATCGGCCATATGAAAGTGTCCAGGATCACGGCCTGCGTTGGCATGGGTGCTCATCTCAACCTCCGGTCGCTGCAAGGTGGGGGGTGATACCGGTATGCCCTTGCTGCAAAGCATGGCCGGCATGTTTCTGGCCGATCTGGCCAAGAATCGCGGCCACCAACTCAGGTTGCTGGGCATCATCTTGCAAATAATGCCGCAGGGGTATGCCGAATTCACCAAACAGGCAGAGTCGTAAATCACCCACCGAGGTAACGCGCAGACGATTACAACCCTTGCAGAAGTCCTTCGAATACGGCGCAATGATGCCGATACGTCCAGCATAATCCGGATGCGCAAAATCTCGTGCCGGACCCGCATCGCTGGCCCGCACCCGTTCTTGCCAACCCTGGTTCCGCAAGACACCTTCCAGACTATCGGCGCGCACATGATGACGCTGGAAGAAGACCCGATTCTCCCCGGTTTGCATCAGTTCTATGAATCGTACCGTAAGCGGCCGCTCACGCAGATAATCGAGCCATGCTGGCAATTCCTTATCATTAACTCCACGCATCAGCACCGCATTCAGCTTGACGGAAGATAGACAGGAGGCCAGAGCCAGATCGATTCCAGCGAGAATTTCATCCAGCCGATCATGACCGGTTATCGCCGAAAAACGTGTGCTGTCCAGGGTATCAACGCTGACATTGAGCGCGGTCAGTCCGGCCGTGCACCAATCGGACAGCCGGCGCTTAAGCAAACAGCCGTTGGTAGTCATGGCAAGCTTCGAGATTCCCGGAATGGACGCGGCCATCTCGATAACCCTGACCAGATCCCGCCGCAGACTCGGCTCGCCCCCGGTCAGGCGCAACTTGTGCATGCCCAGCCTGGTAAAGCCACGTAACAAGCGTCCCATCTCAGCCAAGGACAGCGCCCGCTGCATCCCTGCTTCGGCATGATAGCCTCCGGGCAGACAATAGGTGCAATGGAAATTGCAGGCCGGTATTACCGACAGACGCAGATAGGGGAATCTACGGCCATGCTGATCGACGAGTTGTACCATCGGTGTACTCCTTTCCAAACGCGGGAGGCTACGGCGTTTCCGCCGTAACCCTGGTGGCCATCAAGACCACGGATAGCAGACCGTATTCGTTGCCGAACCCAGGGCTGCTACCTCGGAGTTGTTGTTAATCATGTACGTACTTTAGGGATGATATTCCTTTCAATCTCTCGGTGCACGTAACATAAGCACTAGATGTTGCGCTAACTCGGTCAATGCTTGCCCATTTGTTTCATATCCATGATTCGCGCCCAGTTTTCATGAGCTAAGCGTTTATAGATCACCTTCTGAGTGTTATTGAGAAGCCGGTAACCTTTTAGGTGGTAAGGAATCATTTCGTAAGCAAGATAGGCCTGAGCATGACCAACCGCCTTAACATCACGAATAAGTGTACTAATTTTAGGAGCTTGCTGCCTGGCGTCATTTTTATAACGCCGATAGGCGGCCTTGAGATCCCTGACCCCACGCATCGTATCGTGTTTCATTCCCTTGACGAGATGTTCTTCCGCCTTAATCTGAGTTGGACTTAAATGCAATTTCTTGGTATTCACCAGGTCCCAGTGGGGCCCTGGATGGTATTGATAGAAGTATTGCGGAAAATTAAATGTGTGTTGCCTGAAATACATGTGTGATCTCGCCATCTGTTTCTTCCCTGACATGCTGGCGTGGGCTGCTGGCAATGCAAGTATAGACAGTGCCATAATCGATACACTTATGAACATCTTATTCACTTTCATCAGATTTCTCCTATTACCTACAGCGAAAGATTCTTCAGAATTCTACTGATTGGGGCTCCATGATGCTCTACCATACTGAACCCAAGTGGCCAAGAGTCCTAAAAAGGTCACGGTCCATGCAAGCAGTGCGATAAATACGAAATACTTGGGTATTTGAGTAAGAAAGGGAGTCTCTAAAGCACGGGCCAATAATAGTGTGCAAACGGTATACATTCCTAGAGGAAACACCCCACCCCAGTGCAATGGGTCGTAGCGAAGTGGAAATTTGCAGTACACATATCTCCATATACCCAAGATCACCAGCATGGGAATCCACCATGTTCCAGCTGCCCAGAAGAATAATGTAAACCCTTTTATAAAGGGTATCATGCTCACCATAAAAGGAATCTTATGCCCCTCTATGATCAAGGTAGCACCAGCGAGTGTGGTAATTGCCGTCGCCCCCATATTGATCCAATAGGGTGAAGTGAATTCATCTGCGTGTAACCTGAAAAACATATACCGGTAAAAGATCATCGAAATGATCCATATATAAAGCATTCCACCACCAAGCCACATGGCTAAGGCAAAAAACATTAAGATTGGGTGCCATGTTGGAAAATAGCCGGCGAGCTGCGCACCCAATATAGAAACTGACTGCGTGCCCACTATTGCGACAAGCCAACCTCCATTCAGGCTACTTTCAATAGGTGGCTTTGTTTCCTTTACAGTAAATGCTGTAAATATGGTATAGATCAGAACCAACCAAAGAGATATGGTCAGAATCCACAGCCAAAGTGCAACCGTTACATTATGGGTTATCAACAGGATCTGGCTTCCCA
>CAYOLM010000130.1:1726-4519 GCA_964404785.1 uncultured Mizugakiibacter sp. | reverse complement strand
CGACTGACGGCAAGGGGAACAGGAGAACCATGGGGTTGGCGCGCAAAGACGAACAGGGTTGCACCGGGCCGCAGCTTTGCTGCCAATTCGGGAGCGAGGGACACCTCAACCTTAAGCTGGGGGCTGGCAGTCATGGCCGGTACTTGGGTCAATGGCAGCCCCCCGCGTTGCTCGGTCATGATGATCTGTGCCTGGACTGCCTTGGCAACCTTGGAGCTAGGCTTGAGCAGGGTGAGCAGGCGCTGCCAGGTGGTACTGGCTGCCGCATATTGGCCCAGCTGAAAATCACTGATACCCAGCATCCACAAGGCCCGTTGGTGTTTGGGGTCAACATCGAGGGCATGCTTGAGACGGATCCGTGCTTCCCCGACGATACGGTGACCCGGCTGGGTCAGGGAATCTTCCTGGGCCCAGGCAACCAGTAAATTCGGATCATCAGGGTGTAGTGCAAGGGCTTTCCCATAGGCGTCTCGAGCCTTGGCCGGCTGCTTCTTGGCAGAATATACCTGACCGAGCCAGCTCCATAAGGTTGGATCGTCGGGGTGCTCATTGAGCTGCTTTTTTAGCTTGACCAGCGCCTGGCTCAGGGTCAGTGGTGCTGTAGTGGGGTGCGGATTGAGGGTGGCAGGATTTCCGAAATACAGATACAACGAGGTACTGGCGAGCGGTATACCGAGGAGCAAAATAATGCCCAGCAGCGTCACGGTACGCGGTCGTGTAGTGAACCTACGATTACGCCACAAAGGCCAGAGCACGAAGGTGAGCGCTATCGCAACAAGTACGACGGTCGTAATAACAAACAGTATGATCACCAGTCATCATCTCCGGTGGGGGGCGCGGTCGCATCGGGGCTGGTGCGTTTGCGCAGATACAGCACTACGCCGAGGCCACCCAATATGAGAAAGACAAACGGCCCAAACCACAATGCATAATTGGAAGGCTTCAGAGGTGGATCGTAAAGTACATAGTCGGAATAGCGATCTACCAGATATTGCTTGATCTGCGGGTTGGTTTTGCCCGCCTGCATCATTTTGAAGACCTGGGCACGCAGATCCTGTGCCAGCTTGGCATTGGATGAGGCCAGGCTTTCGTTCTGGCAAACCAGGCAACGTAGCTGCGAGGTCAAGTGTTGAAAACGCAAGCGTTCAGTATTGTTTCGAAATGGCAAGGGATTGATAGCCTGCGCAGCAAAACTGATCAACACCAACAGCAGAATTGGAAATAACCAGTAACGCATATCAATTTTCCTCGTCCGGGTGCGCACCCACTGCTCGCAACATGGGTATCAGCTTGGTACGAATAATTTTTGGAGTCACCGGGCCGATATTTTTCCAGCGAATAAATCCCTTGGCATCGATCAAATACGTTTCGGGTACGCCATAGACCCCGAAATTGATTGCGGTACGGCCGCTGCGGTCAGTAATAATTATACTGAAAGGATTGCCGTGCTTGGCTAACCAAGCCTTGGCATCTTGCGGTGGATCCTTGTAGTCGTAACCAATCAGTGGAACCCCAAGAGTTTTGGCATGGGCCATCCATACCGGATGTTCCTCCAGGCAGGCCACGCACCAACTGGCAAACACGTTGATGAGATAAGGTTTGCCTAATAGCATGGCCTTGCTGACATGTTCACTGGGGGCATAGAGTTTTGTAAGATTGAAAGCCGGTGCGGGCTTATTGATCAGCGGGGAGGGTACCGCTGTCATGTCGTGGTGACTGTTCCACCAGATGCCCCATCCGAATAGGCCGATCAACACCAGGAAGCCGAAGAACGGAAGATATCTTTTCATGCTGCCGACTCTTTTAGCTTGGGCTGTGATTCTATGTGGAGTGATTTAGGTACGTCCTTGTCGACGGTTTTCCGTACCCGGAATCGCCGGTCGGCGATGGTGACAAACGCGCCCAGAGTTATGAACAGCCCACCCAACCAGATCCAACGTACAAACGGCTTATCGTAGATCCGTAGCGACCAGGCACCTTGATTACCAAGAGGCTCGCCGAGGGCCACATACAAATCCCGGGACAGCCCGGCATCAATGGCCGCTTTGGTTTGTACGATTCCCCGTGGATACTCACGCTTTTGGGGGTGCAAGCGGGTAATGGTTTCACCATTTCGGCTTACCACGATAGTTCCCTGGCGGGCCACCCAGTTGGGGCCTTGCACGCTGCGTACTCCCTTGAATTGGAAGCGATAGGATCCGATCAGGGTACTTTGTCCTGGGGCCAGTCGGACATCCCGTTCAACACTCAGGGATGAGGTCAGCAGGGCCCCAACCAAAAAAATTCCAATGCCGAAATGTCCAAGTAACATGCCGGCCATCTCAGCGGGATAACGTCGACCTGTAGGGACATTCCGCCAACGCTTCCAGGCGTAGGCCAAGACACCAGCAATAACATAGGCGGCGGTGACGCTGCCCAGTAACGCCCGCCACGGTGGTATCCCACCGCTTGCCGCGAATGCAAACAGGCCACCCCCAATGATTCCTGATAGTCCCCCGATCCAAGCGACACGTAGCAAGCTGCGGCTGTCAGCGCGCCCCCAGTTGGCAAATGCTCCAAAGGGCATCAGCAGAACAATCGGTGCCATCAACAGTATGAACAAGGGGCCGAAGTACGGTGGTCCGACCGAGACTCGCCCCAGTCCGAACACATCACCAATCAATGGATACAGCGTGCCAATGAGAATCATCGCGGCACTGATGACGAACATCAGATTGCCGATGACGATCAGAGTCTCACGTGACAACATTGCAAACCGCTTGCCTCCGGTGACTTTGGGTGCTCGCAGGGCAT